>JALOPN010000401.1 GCA_025453875.1 Gemmatimonadaceae bacterium
ACGTGGGAATCGCGCGCGAGGACGCCAACGTCGGCCTCGGGCCGCTCTATCAGTTCACCTTCAGCGCGTTCGGCACCTGATGTCCACCGCGATCTCCGATTCGTCGCGCACCGCGCCGTCGCTCCGCAACCTGCTCGACCTCGATCCCGATGACGCGCTGCAGGCGTTGGCGCAGTTCATGGCGGACGCAGGCGAGCCGGCCTATCGGGCGGGACAGGTATTCGCGCGACTCTGGCAGCGTCCCGTCGGCGGCTTTGACGACATGACCGAGTTGCCGAAGGCGCTTCGCCAGCGCCTCGCCGAGCACTTCGAGATGCCACGACTCGCGCTCCTCACGCGGCAGCAGTCGACCGACGGAACGGAGAAGTTCCTCTTCCAACTCGCCGATGGACAAGCCATCGAGACGGTCGCCATTCCCGACGGCGATCGCCTCACGCTCTGCATCTCCTCGCAGGCCGGGTGTGCGATGCAGTGCGCCTTCTGCGCGACGGGTGTGATGGGCTTTCAATCCGTCTGCTCGATCCGCCGCGGCTCGCCACGAACATCGTGTTCATGGGCATGGGCGAACCGCTCATGAACTGGCCCGCCGTCGATGTCGCGCTCTCGCTGCTCAATGATCCGCGCGCGCTGGGCATCGGGGCACGACACATCACGGTCTCGACCGTCGGCGTCCTGCCGGGCATCGAAGCACTCGGCGCACGACGTGAGCAGTTCCGTCTCGCGATCTCGATTCACGCGCCAAGCGATGAGCTGCGTCGCTCGCTCATGCCGGTGAACATCAAGTATCCACTGGCCGACGTGGTGCAGGCCGCCGCCGCGTTCGATCGTCGCGTGACGTTCGAGTACGTCATGCTGGGCGGCGTGAACGATGGCGCCGAGCACGCCCAGCAGCTCGCGCAACTCGCGCGCGATTGTCGCGCCTTCGTGAACCTCATTCCCCTGCATCCCGGCGGCAAGCTGGGGTTCACGCCGACGCCCGGCCCGCAGATCGCCGCGTTCGCGCGCGCCATTCGGGCGCGTGGTGTTGAAGTGGCGGTGCGGAAGAGCCGCGGGCTCGATATCGCCGCCGCGTGCGGCCAGCTACGGACGGAGCGGCTCGGCCGGCGGCGTCCAGTCACGACCGAGCCGCACGACGACGTCCACGTAGCGTAGCGGTTCGCTGACCTCCTCGACGCGGCCACTCCCGAGCGCGCGCACGATGCGCTCACCCCACGCGCGACGTTCCGGCGCCACCTGCACCCGCGTCACCGCACCGGTGTCCGTCGTCGTGCCGTACTCCACCACGTCGTAGCCATGATCGCGCAGCGTGATGGTCGCGCGTCGCGCGAGCCCGCTCACGCCACCCGCGTTGAGCACCTGCACACGGACGCGCGTGTCGGGCGGCGCGATCGCGGCCGAGTCGAGCGCAACGTCGGCCGCAACCGTGGTCGCCGCGTTGTCGTCAGCGAGCTCGACGGACAGTCCGCGCGGCAGCCACCACCACACGCCGGCGCCGGCAATCGCGATCACGGCGAGCACCGACAGCACGACCACGAGCACTCGACCCTGTCTCATCGCACGCTGTCCCAGAGTGCCACCGTTTCCGGGGCGAATCCCTTCCCTTCCCGCAGCGCCCACTCGAGTCGCATGCGCACGACCTGGCGAAACACCGCGTCGAACTGCTGCGGCACCAGATGCGCGAGAAATGCGCGATCCGCCGGCATGAACGGTCGACCGGGCTCGAGAAAATCGGCCATGTACAACGCACGCCCCACGCGATTCCACGCCGCGAGTCCCGTCGTGTGCCACCGCACGGCATCGAGCACGTCGGTGCGCGTCTCACCTTCGGCGGCGAGTCGCTCGGCCGCCGCGGGCCCATGCAGCAGTCCCACGGGACGTCGATACTCCTGCAGCACGGCGCGCAACGACCCCTCGGTTTCATCGCGCAACGCATCATGCCAGCGACCGGCATCGTGCCACGCCTGCCATCGCGCCGCTCCACGCATCGAGCAGCGCCGTCACGCGCGCGATGTGACCGCGGCGCTTGTCGCTGGCCACCGTCCATGTCGGCAACGCGGGGACGCCGTCGGGTCTCGACGTCGGAAGCTGTGTGACAGACACGGAGCGCGGCCTGCTTACGCGTCCATCGCATCACGCATGGCACGCACGAGTGCGCTGCCCACGACCACGCCGTCGCCCAGCTGCGCCGCGGCGCGCGCCTGCTCCGGTGTCGAGATGCCGAAGCCGATGCAGATGGGCAGCGTGGTGCTGCGACGCAAACGCGCCACGGTGTCGGGCAGGTCAACCGCCAGCGAATCGCGCTCGCCGGTCACGCCGAGACGTGAAATCAGGTACACGAAGCCACCGCCGTGACGTCCGATCTCGGCCATGCGCGACTCCGGCGTCGTGGGTGCGACGAGTCGCACGAAGTCGAGTCCGCTGGTGCCAAACCACGCCTCACGCTCCGGATCGGACCCAACCGGCATGTCGGTGACGAGGATGCCAGCCACACCGGCACGACGTGCGCGCTGCAGCACATC
>JALOPN010000009.1 GCA_025453875.1 Gemmatimonadaceae bacterium
CGGCGAGACGATCAAGGAAGGGCTGCTCGTGCATCGTCTGGCCAGCGGACGCGCCGCCGATGCGCGCGTGGACGAGTTGCTGCGCGAAGTGGGACTGCGGCCGGAGTTCGCGCAACGCTACCCGCACGAGTTCAGCGGCGGACAGCGCCAACGCATCGGCATCGCGCGTGCGCTCGCCGTGTCGCCACGCTTGGTGGTGTGCGACGAACCCGTGTCGGCGCTTGACGTGAGTGTCCAGGCACAGGTGATCAACCTGCTGCGGGACCTGCAGCGGCGCCGCGGCCTGTCGTATCTGTTCATCGCGCACGACCTCGCGGTCGTCGCGCACATGGCGGACCGCGTGGCGGTCATGTATCTCGGCCGCATTGTCGAGCTGGCCCCGAGACGCGCGCTGTTCGCGCAACCACGCATGCCGTACACGCAGGCGCTCATATCGGCGGTCCCGGTCCCTCGCCCCGGTGGTGCGCGCTCGCGTATTCTCCTGCTGGGGGATCCGCCGTCACCGGCGAACCCACCCACTGGTTGCGGGTTTCATCCCCGATGTTTCCATCCCGCCAAGGATGAGCGCTGCCGGCGCGAGGTGCCGGCGCTCGAGCAGAAGGCCCCGCTCCACTGGGTCGCCTGTCATCACGCGCCCGTCGACGCGGCCTCACCCACCCCTCCAACCCTGCCCTGATGTCCACGCCTCCTTCCGCCGACGTCAGCCCGTACGTCAAGGACACGCGCTTCTTCGGTCATCCGCGTGGCCTGGCCACGCTGTTCTTCACCGAGATGTGGGAGCGCTTCTCGTACTACGGATTGCGTCCGCTGCTCGTGCTCTTCATGGCCGCCGCGCTGGCCGACGGTGGCTTCGGATTCGAGCGTTCGCAGGCATCGGCGATCGTCGGCATCTACGGTGCGCTCGTCTACGTCGCGTCGCTCCCCGGGGGTTGGGTCGCAGATCGTTTGCTGGGATTGCGTCGCGCGATCTTCATTGGCGCCGTGCTCATCACCGCGGGCCATCTCAGCATCGGCCTGTCGGGTTTCGCGGGCGCGGCGGCGGGCAAGATCTTCTTCTTCCTCGGACTCCTGCTCATCGTCCTCGGCACCGGTCTGCTCAAGCCGAATATCTCCGCCATTGTCGGTGATCTGTATCCCGAAGGCGGCGCGCGTCGTGATGCCGGCTTTTCGATTTTTTACATGGGCATCAACGTCGGCGCCTTCGCCGGCCAGCTCATCACCGGCATTCTCGGAGAAGCGGTCGGCTGGCACTGGGGCTTCGGCGCCGCCGGTGTCGGCATGGCGCTGGGTCTCCTCGTCTATTGGCTGACGTCCCATCGCACGCTCGGCCCGATCGGCGTCGCGCCCACACGCCAGAGCGATCCCACCGCCCAAGCCGCGCAGGAACGCTCCGTCAAGTTCGTCGTTGGGGCCGGGCTCGGCATCATCGCCACCGTCTTCGTCCTCGCCGCCACGGGCCTCATCACGATCGACGCGCAGGTCATCGGTCGGTACATGACCTTCGTGCTCGTCGGCCTCGCGCTCGGCTTCTTCGGCTACGTCTTCGCCGTGGGCGGCCTCACCGGCGACGAGAAGAAGCGCATCGGCGTCATCGTGGTCCTCTTCATCTTCGCGGCCATCTTCTGGTCGGCATTCGAACAGGCGCCCACGTCACTCAATCTCTTTGCGCGTGACTTCACCGATCGACAGCTCGGCGGCTTCACGATTCCGGCCACGTGGTTCCAGTCGGTGAACTCGGCGTTCATCATCCTGTGCGCGCCGCTCTTCGCCGCGCTCTGGACGGGGTTCGCACTGGGGCTGCTGCTGGCCGGCCTCGGGTTCTTTCTCATGATCTTCGCCGCGAAGCGTGTCGTGGCGAGTGGTGGCACGCTGCTCGTCTCGCCCTGGTGGCTCGTCGCGAGCTACTTCTTCCAGACGCTCGGCGAGTTGTGTCTCAGCCCGGTCGGCCTGTCGTCCATGACCAAGCTGTCCCCACGCAAGTACGTCGGGCAGATGATGGGCATCTGGTTTCTCGCGTCCGCGGTCGGCAATCTCATCGGCGGACTCGTGGGCGGACACGTCGACCCCGAGAAGCTCGATCAGATGCCGCAGCTCTTCACGGTGACGACCATGTCGTTGTTTGTCGCGACGGCAGTGCTCGGTGTGCTCATCGTGCCGATCCGTCGCATGATGGCGGGCGTGAAGTAGTCGAGCTCACGGCCAGGTGAAGAGAGAGCGCGGCAACGAGCGCTCTCTCGCCTGGTCCAGATCGCGCGCCTGCCGCGCAAAGACACGCGTGAAGTCGGCACCGGTGAAGCGCACTTCGATCTGACTGAACGGGTCACCGCCCACCGGGATGCCGAGATCGAGCCGCCACATGCGGCGCGAGCGACGCGGAACCGCAGCAAGCAGACCGACCCCGACGGTGCCGCGCACCGGACTCGTCGCCGCAAAGGGCACGTCGCCCGACCACAACCGGCCGACATCGGCGAAGAAGGCCAGTCCGAGATCGCCAACGGTCGTGCGTGGCGACGGCAACCAGCGCTGCTCGACGCGCAGCACCGCGCGATGCGAACCGGCAAGGCGCGAGTTGCGATAGCCGAGCAGTCCGCCCTCACGATCGGCGAAGGAAAGCTGGTACGGCACACGCACGTTCCAGCCAGCCCCCCAATCGACCGAGGTCAGCGTCAGCTGGTTCCGCCACGGCTTGAAGTACCAGGCCGCATGACCGCTGGAGACGATGCCATCCCACGCATCGCCCTCGCCGCGGCGCGCCTCGGTGATCGTCTCCACGCCGACGAAGGAGCGCGGTGAGCCCGCGCCGGCGTACAGCCCGTAGCGAAGGAACCAATCGTTGTCGCGGCCGCCCAGCAGTCCGACGGAACGGGCCAGCATGAATGCCGATTCGAAACCGACGCGCATATCCTGCACACCAGTGAGGGCATCAAACCCTTCCACGCGCAAGAAGGACAGTCGACGCATGCCGGCGAGCGCGTTGATGCGTGTGACCTGACTCTGTCGATAGAACGGCAGGAAGCCAGATGCGAGCGGATCATCGCGGAAGCCCTCCGGCGTGATGATCACCGGCCGAGAATCAACGGCGTCGCGCGAATGAGTGAGCGCCGCGCCGAACAGGCGCAGCCGCCCAGGCTCACCCACGCGCCACACGGCACCGATGTCGGCGAACTCGCGCCGAAGCGCCAGCGCCGCGCCGGCGTCGCTGGGTCGCACGAAGCGCACGTAGTCCCGTGTGCCGCCCACACCGATCCGCCACGCCATGCGCTGCAGGTCGGTGTAGTAGGGCCGGAGTACTTCTGTGCCGTATTCGTGTCCCTGTGGCGCGCGCGTGCCGTACAACCGCGCGATGTTGCGCTCACCCATGAACTGGTGGTCCACGACCCGGACACCCACGAGATCGTTGTAGGCCAAGCCATCGCGCCACTGCACCGCCGCGTACACACCGCGCCCCGCCACATTGCTTTCACCCATGGTGACGCCACGCAGCATCGGCGCCACCCCCGAGAGGCGCAGGTCGGCCACGACGGAGAATTCATCGCGCGTCTCGACCTCGAGTTCGACACCACCCTTGCCATCGTCGTACGCACGAATCCGCGCGTCAACCAGAAACGGCTGCACACGCAACAGGCGCTCCGACTCCTGACGCAGCAGCTCCGTGCATTCATCGCCGACGTTCAGGAGCAGATAGCGACGCACCACCTCGTCACGAGTATTCGCGTGCAGCTCCACCATGGCGCGACGCACGAACTCGAGGCGATCGGGCAGTCGATCCGTGTACGGCGGCTGCGTCAACACGACGATGTTGCTGATCACCTGACGTGTGCACAACACGGTCGGCCGCACCGGTGGACGCGCCGAGGGTGCTGGCGCATTGGTCACCGGCTGCGCGGCCACGGGTAAGGCCATTGCCGACAGCAGCGCGCCCAGCCAGACGCGTGCGCGTGTCACGCGTCGCTCACTCGCGTCCGAGCTTGCGCTTGAGTTCAGCGAGCCGCTCGGCGGCGCTCGCCTCACGCGCCTCGCGCTGCTGCGCTCGCGTCGCCCGATCGAACTCCGCCGCGGTGGCCGAAGTGGACTCACCGAGCGCTTCTTCGACTTCGCGTCGCGCGGCCGCCTCGTGATCGGCACCAACGGCTCCAAGCGGCAGACCGGCCATCGCGCGCTTGAGATCGCGCGACATGCTGTCGTACTCGCGCTCCATGAGCGCCAGCTCATCGAGCTGCGCCGCGTGCTTCTGCTCGAGCACGCGAACGCGCTCCGCGTGCTGCGCCACGAACCGTTCCGCCACCGCGACGGTCTCCTGGTCACCGACCTGTTCGGCCAGCCCGCGACGCCTCACCACGGTGGCCAACTCGTCCCGCTCGGCGGCGAGTCGCCGTTCGGTCACCTGCGCGGCGGCGCGCGAGTCCTGCACCGCGAGGCGCGCGTGCACGAGCGCGTCCTTCATCGAAGCGAGGGCAGCGCGTCGATCGGACGGGTCGACCGAGCGCCCGAAACCACGAAGCGCATCGCGGAGATCGTCGAACATGCGGGAGGGCGAAAGAGGGGAACAAAGGGCGCCGGATCGGCAGCATAGCCGCCGGACGACGCCCCTCGCAACCGACCCCAGCGCGTCGCCCGGTCGACGGGCGTGGCGTCAGGACAGTGAGTTGCCGGTGAGGAACGCGTCGCGCACCTGGCGCATCAGGCGCTCGGGCGTATGGACATGCGGAAAGAGCAGCGTGTCACTCAACCCGTTGAGCGCCTGTCGCAACTGCGGAAACGCCTCGGCCGCCGCGCCGAAGAGTGGCGCGAGGCCGTGCTGCGCCGCCAACCGATGGCCGGCCGCCAGCTGGAAGCCACGTCGTCCCATCGCCTCGTAATACTGGAGATCGGGCCCCCCGCGTCGGGTGTGGCGGTGCGCAATGTATTCGGGGAAGAGCCCGCTGAGCCAGAGCGCGTAGTTGCCGAGGTGCGCCCGCGCGAGGAACGCGCGGTGCGCGTCCGCGCTTTCGATCTCGCCCGCGATCTGCGTCAGCGTGTGATACAGCTGGTCGTCGTGCTCGGCGAGCTGATACGCCCGCTGGCGGAGCCCGAAATGCAGCAACAGGCTGGCCACGTAGTCGGCCAGCCCCCGGTCGCGCGCGCCGAGTCGCAGCAGTGCGTGGCGGACCACGACGTAGCAGAACAACGGCAGCGAGGCGTGGGACGCCGGCCGGCGATGTACGAGAGCGGCCAGCAGTTCGGGTTCGTCGAGGAGCGGATCGAGCCCGTGATCGACCAGCTGCTGTTCCAGGCGCCGCACCGTCTCCGGACGACCGGCGCCGAGCAGCCGGACCACCAACTGGGCATCCTCGCGGCCGAGCCGGCCGCGCACGTGGGCAAGCATCATGTGACACCTCCGCAATCGCTGTGGACCCGGGCACAACGGCGCGGGAGCAACCGCACCGTCGGCCGACCTGTTATTATCGGACGCGTCGTCACGCGTATCGTCAACCCCCTGACCGCCGCTCGCCCTCGTGCTCTACATCGGCCTTCCCAGCCACAACGAAGCCACCACCATCGGCGTGCTGCTCTGGCGGCTGCGCACCGTGCTGGCCGATGTGTCGCGCGAGTACGAAGTGATCGTCTACGACGACGCGAGCACGGACGGCACGGCGGATGTCCTCGCCCCCTACGCGCGTGTCCTGCCGCTCACCCTGCTGCGCGGCGAGCAGCGCGTCGGCACTGGCGGTGCGCTGGACGCGATCGTGCGGCATGTCGTGCGTACGACGCGCTATCCGCGACGCGATGCGCTGCTGTGCATGCAGGCCGATTTCACGGACGCGCCGACGCTCGTCCCGGAGTTTCTTCGTCGCTTCGAAGGTGGCGCCGATCTGATCATCGGCGAGCGGCGCACGGCCGGCGATGCGCCCACAAGCGTGCGCCGTCTCCTCACCGCGGCCCGCTGGGTGTTGCGACCGTTCGTCGGCATCACCGACGTGCGCGACCTCACGACCAGCTTTCGTCTCGCACGCGTGGCGGTGCTCCGGGACCTCCTCAAGGCGGTCAACGACGGCCCGGTGTGCACGGGCGATGGCTGGGCGGCGCAGGCCGAACTGCTCCTGAACGCCGCGCCGCACGCGCGTCGCATCGAGACGATCCCGGTCACGCCGACATTCGCCGTGCGCACGCGTGAGACTCGGCGCCAAGCGTGGCCGGATACGCTGGCGCTCGCGCGCTGGGCGTGGGCCCATCGTGGACTCCGTGTCGACGCCAAGGTCATTGCGCGCGACGTCGATCAGGGCAACGAAACGTCGGAAGTCGCCGAGGCCATGGAGGAAGACCGCCTGGCGCGCGCGGAGCGCGGCGAGCGGACGGAGGCGCGCCGAGAGCCGACCGCCGAGTCTCGGCGTCGCACGCGCGCGGATCGGCCAGAGGGACGCGCTCGGAGCGAGGAGCCGACGGCGGTCGTGCGCGACGAGACCGCGTCGCGCGAGAAGGCTCCAGACGAGGGTCGCGGCACACGGCGGGAGCGTGGTCCCAAGCGCGAGCGTCCAGCGCGGGAGCGTCGCGAGCCCGTGGCAGTCGACGAGGCCATCGAGCGCGAGCCGGCGGCTCCGGCGGCCGGTCTCTCGTCCGCGCGGGAAATCGAGGAGGGAATCGCGTCCGAGAGCGAGGACACGCGTCGCCGGCGGCGCCGGCGTGGACGCCGGAGTCGCGGCGGTGCACTCGAGCACGAGGCGGGGGCAGACGCGACGCTCGACGAGACGCGTGCCGACGGACCCACGCGGGAGGCGGAACGACCGGAGGCGCATGGTGACGCGGCCGACGCTGGTGAGGAACGGACAGACGACGGGCACGGCAGTGACGACGGGCCGCGGACGCGACGGAAGCGTCGGACGCGGCGGGGGCGTCGTCGTGGCGAGCGCGGTGCGGACGCGGCGGGCGATTCGGGCGACTCAGACGCCGGAGCCGGCGAGCCGGTGAGCGAGGCCGCTGGTGACGCACCGCACGACGGCGGGAGCGATGCGGGCTCGCCCAACTCCTCTGAGGGGGCGCGTCGCCGCCGCAACCGTCGTGGGCGCCGCGGCGGTCGGCGGCGTCAGGGAGCGGACGGCGAAGCGCCGAGCGCGTCCGACGACGGCCCACCGCCGTCGGACGACTGACGCGTCAGTACGCTCGACCGCCCCAGCGTTCCTTGAGGCGGTCGGCCGTGCTCGGGCTCGCGATGCGAAGCACCACGTAGCCGACGAAGCCAAGCAGGGCGACCTTGATCGCCAGCCCGAGCAACCACAGCAGCAGCGCCACGAGCGGGCCCATGAGCCCGAAGACGAGCTTGAGCGCCACGAGGCCAAGCATGGCGAGGGCGCCGACGACGAAAAGAGTGCGCAGCATGGGTGGGAGTCCCCTCGAATGAACGACGCCCGCCGATCGGGCGCCTGTTCACCCTACGCATTGGGGAGCGGCTGGTTTCGCCCGACCGCCAACCGACCAAAACCACCAAACTTGCTTTTGCCGGGTACCCTTGCTGGATGCCGTGTGGTCCCGCTTGTAGCTTGCCGGTTCGCCTGACGTCGGGGCGCGCGTCTTTCCTTCAGCCGTTCGTTGCGCATGGCCGAGCAGCTTTATCAGATCATGGGTCGCCATCGGCGTGACCCGCTTCCGGAACGCAAGCCGTCGTGGCTCAAGGTCAAGGCGCCGGGAGGCCCAAACTATCTGCGCCTGACGCAGATGATGCGGGACCTCGACCTCCACACTGTGTGTCAGGAAGCGCACTGCCCGAACATCGGCGAGTGCTGGGAGCACGGCACGGCCACGTTCATGATTCTGGGCGACGTGTGCACGCGCAACTGCGCATACTGCGCCGTCTCACACGGGCGTCCCCCGAAGTACGACATCGAAGAGCCGGCGCGCGTTGGAGAAGCCGTCGCCCAACTCGGATTGCGTCACGCGGTCATCACCTCGGTCGATCGCGATGACCTGCCCGACTTCGGCGCGTACATCTTCGCCGAGACCATTCGGCAGATTCATCAACGCTTGCCCGGCTGTTCCGTCGAAGTGCTCGTGCCCGACTTCCAGGGCAATGAGCAGTCGATCCGCACCGTGCTCGAAGCGCGCCCCGAGATCTACAATCACAACACCGAGACCGTGCCGCGCTTGTACAAGAAGGCACGTCCGGGCGGCAAGTATCACCGCCTGCTCGAGATCTTCCGCATCGCCAAGCGCATCGCGCCCGACATTCCGACCAAGACAGGCATCATCCTCGGTCTCGGCGAGACGAACGAGGAAGTGATCGAGGTCATGAAGGACCTGCGCTCGGTCGACGTGGACATCCTCACCCTCGGCCAGTATCTGCGCCCATCCGACGGGCACATTCCGCTCGATCGGTTCGTCTCGCCGGACGAATTCCGTTGGCTGTATCAGGTTGGCATGGACATGGGCTTCAAGCACGTGGAGAGCGGACCGCTCGTGCGGTCGAGCTACCACGCCTGGGAGCAGGTCCAGGCTGCCGGCGTTTGACGCGATCACGGCGCGCGCCGCTTCCGACCGCGACGTTGCGATCGCCACTCCCCACTCCCCCATGAGCACCACCAGGACGAACCGGCGGAAAGGCGCCGGTGCCGGCGCGGCTGACGCGTCGGCCACATCGGCGCCGTTCGCCGAAGCCGTCGCCGCAGGCGTCTCGGCTTCCACGACGCCCACGACGCCCGAGGCACGCAAGGCGCTGCATCAGGAGTTGTTGCACTCCATGCTGCTGCAGCGGCGCTTCGAGGAGCGCACCGCCGAGATGTACGCCATCGGTCGCATCGGCGGCTTCTGCCATCTCTACATCGGTCAGGAAGCCGTCAGCACCGGCATCATTTCGCTGCTCCGCCCCGATGACTACATCATCACCACGTACCGTGATCACGGACAGGCGCTCGCACGCGGCATGACGCCGCGCGCAGTCATGGCCGAGTTGTTCGGACGCATCGATGGGTGCGTGCGCGGCAAGGGCGGCTCCATGCACCTGTTTGACAAGTCGCTCGGTTTTCTCGGCGGACACGGCATCGTGGGTGGACACATCCCCATTGCTGCCGGTGTCGGCTTCGCGATCAAGTATCGCGGCGGTGACCAGGTCATCGTGTGTTTCATGGGCGAAGCGGCCGTCAACAACGGCGCGTTCCACGAAGCGCTCAACATGGCCGGCCTGTGGAAGCTGCCGTGTCTGTTCGTCATCGAGAACAATCGCTACGGCATGGGAACCGCCGTCGAGCGCGCGTCGGCCATCAACGACATCTACAAGCGCGGCGCGAGCTACGACATGCCGCGCGAGATGGTGGACGGTCAGGACGTCTTCGCGGTGCGTGATGCCGCCGAACGCGCGATCAACCGCGCGCGCACGGAGAGTACTCCGACGCTGCTGGAGATCCGGACGTACCGCTTCATGGGGCACTCGATGTCCGATGCGGTGAGCGGCACCTACCGCACGAAGGAAGAGCTGGAGTCGTATCTCAAGCGCGACCCGATCGCGCTGCTGCGCGCGCGCATGGAAGCGGATGGTGATCTCACCGACGCCGAGTGGCAGGCCATGGACGCCGAGATCAAGGCCGTCGTCCAGGACTCCATCGATTTCGCCGAGAACAGCCCCGAGCCGCCGCTCGAAGCACTGCACGAAGACGTGCTCGTCGACACCACCTCCGACTGATCCCCCATGCCGGTCATTACGTATCGTGAAGCGCTGAACCAGGCGCTCCGGGAAGAGATGTCCCGTGACGATCGCGTGTTCCTCATGGGTGAGGAAGTCGCGGTCTATCAGGGCGCGTACAAGGTCTCCAAGGGCCTGCTGCAGGAGTTCGGCGAGATGCGCGTGGTCGACACGCCGATCACCGAGCTCGGATTCGCCGGCGTTGGCGTCGGCGCCGCGATGGTGGGACTGCGTCCGATCATCGAGTTCATGACGTGGAACTTCGCGCTGCTCGCACTCGATCAGGTCGTGAATGCGGCCGCGAAGATGCTGTACATGTCGGGCGGCCAGTTCCCGATGCCCATGGTGTTCCGTGGGCCGAATGGCGCAGCGCTGCAGCTGGGCGCGCAGCACTCGCAAGCGTGGGAACAGTGGCTGATGAACATTCCGGGACTCAAGGTGGTCGTGCCCGGGACGCCGTACGACGCCAAGGGGCTGCTCAAGGCGGCCATTCGCGATGACAATCCGGTCTGCTTCCTCGAAGGTGAAATGCTGTACAACACCAAGGGCGAGGTGCCCGAGGACGAGTACGTCATTCCGCTCGGGAAGGCGGATCTCAAGCGTGAAGGGGAGCATTGCACGCTCATCACGCACGGCAAGATGGTGCTCGTCGCCATGCAGGCCGCCGATCAGTTGGCGAAGGACGGCATTCGCTGCGACGTCGTCGATCTGCGCACGGTGCGTCCGATGGATGTGGACGCCATCACCGCGTCGGTCCGCAAGACGAATCGCGCGGTCGTGGTGGAAGAAGGCTGGGAGCTGTGCGGCGTGGGCGCGCAGGTGGTCGACTACGTGCAGCGGCACTGCTTCGATCATCTCGACGCGCCGGTGCTGCGAGTGCACCAGGCCGATGTCCCGATGCCGTACGCGAAGAGCCTCGAAAAGGCCGCGAAGCCCGACGTCCCGAAGACGATCGCGGCGGTGAAGCAGGTTCTCTACCTCGACCGGTAACGGGAGACGCCGATGGCAACGAAAGTGATGATGGAGGCGCTCTCGCCCACGATGGAGGAGGGGCGCCTGGCGAAGTGGTTGAAGAACGAGGGCGACACCGTCGCCAACGGTGATGTGCTGGCCGAAGTCGAAACCGACAAGGCGATCATGGAACTCGTCGCCCGCGGCGACGGGATCCTGCGCAAGCGACTGCTCGCCGAAGACACGACCGCTCCGGTTGGGCAGGTGATCGGCATCATCGCTAGCGCCGATGAAGACATCGCCGCGTTGCTCGGCGGTGCGCCCGCATCGGCGCCCACCGCGAACGCGGCACCGGCGGCCAGCGCCGAAGCGTCTGCCCCACCGGCGGCCGTCGTGGCGACCGCCATCGCCGAGTCGTCGGCCCCGCAGGACGCCGGTCGCGTCAAGGCGTCGCCGCTCGCGCGTCGACTCGCCGCCGATGCGGGCATCGCCCTGACGGCCGTACCCGGCTCCGGCCCCGGTGGCCGCGTGATTCGGCGTGACGTCGAAGCGGCGGCGGCGAGCGGTGTCACCGCCGCGCCCACTGTGAGCCGTGTTGCGAGCGCTGCCGCCGCAGGAACGCCTGCGCCGGCGCCAGTGAGCGCGCCCGCGAGCCGCGCCGCCGGCAAGCCAGCCGCCATTCCGGTCGCGCCGGCGATGGCGATCGACGGGGACGCGCGCGATGTCGCGCTGACGCAGATGCGCAAGACGATCGCGCGTCGCCTCAGCGAGTCGATTGGTCCGGTGCCGACGTTCTATCTCACGAGCGAGATCGACATGAGCGCCGTGTCCGCATTGCGTGAGCAGATGGCGGCCAGCGGTGACGCATTCAAGGTCTCGGTCAACGACGTCGTGATGAAGGCCGTCGCGATGGCGCTCGCCAAGCATCCCGAGTGCAACGCCCACTGGCTCGGCGACACGATTCGCTATCACGCTCGGGTGCACCTCGGCATGGCCGTCGCGACCGATGATGGTCTCATCGTGCCCGTGATTCGCGATGCCGATCGGAAGGGACTCGGTGCGATCGGGCGCGAAGCGAAGGAACTCGCCGGCCGCGCGCGCGAACGCAAGTTGAAGCCCGAGGAGTACAGCGGCTCGACGTTCTCGGTGAGCAACCTCGGCATGTTCGGCATCGATCAGTTCACCGCCATCATCAACCCACCGGAAGCGGCGATTCTCGCGGTGGGTGCGTCGGAAATGAAGCCGGTGTGGGATGGCACACAGTTCGTGCCGCGCCCGAAGATGCGCGTGACTCTGAGCTGCGATCATCGCGTCATCGATGGTGCGGTGGGCGCGCGATTCCTGCAGACGGTTCGCCACCTGCTGGAGCACCCGTACCTCATGCTGTATTGACGGAACGCTGACGCGCCGGACAGGTTAGCAGTATCGAGGGCCGCGCCAACGCACCACGCGCGACGCGGCCTCACCTGTCCGGCGCCGTCGCGTCGGCGTGTTCCGTCCGCCTTTCGGTGGTGTCATGCGCAGTCCGTTCTTTTCGTTCGCGTCCGGCGCCACGGTGCGCCCGCTCGTCGCCGTATTCCTGCTCACCGGACTCACGGCCTGCGGTGGTGATGGCGGAACGGCGCCTCCCCCGCCCCCTACCACCGGCTCGCTCGTCATCGAAGCCTCGGGGTTGCCCACCGGACTGACGGCGTCCTACCAGCTCGTGGCCGCCGATGGCGCGCAGCGCACCGTCTCCGCCGGTGACACGGTTCGGAGCCTCGCGCCCGGCACCACCACGATTCGTCCGTCGTCGCCGCGCCTGCCGACCATCGGACGGTGGATTCCCTTCGCCGAAACCTTCGACGCAACCATCGTCGCCGGGCAGACCGCCACGCGTGCGATCTCGTTTCTCGCGGCGCCGGTAATTCTGCAGGTCAACAGCGTGGGGCTGCCCTCCAACGCGATCGCCTCCGCGCGGTTCACCGGTCCCGATGGCGCGACGTACACCACGACGGCCGGTGTGCCGTTCCTCGCACCGTCACCGGGGCAGTGGACGCTCACCGGTCTCCCGGTCGTCGCCGCCGACTACGCGTGGAGTCCCACCGGTGAGCCGCTCACCCGCGCGCTGCTGCCGGGCGACACCGCCGTGGCGAACGTGCCGTACGTGGCCACCACGGGCGCGATTCGTGTGACCACAGCCGGACTCGACTCCGCGCTCTCCCCGCGCTTCACACTGCGCAGCGGCGCGGTCACGCTCTCTCGCCTAGGCGCCGGTACCTTCGGCAATCTGGCGCCCGGAACGTGGGAACTCACGGCGTCGACGTTCGCCGTCACCGGATTCCGCTTCACACCGACCGTCGCCACGCAGGTCCTCACGGTCACCGCCGGCAACACCGCGTCGGCCGCCGTGTCCTATCTCACCGTGCCGGTCCCCACCAATCTCACCGTGGAGGGGGCGTACCTGACGCAGGCCGTGCAGCTGCCCAATGGTTCGTTGCCACTCGTGGCCGGGCGCGACGCGTTGCTGCGTGTCTTCCTCCGCGCGACCACCCCCAACACGTGGCGACCGCCGGTGCGTGCCACGCTGTAT
The DNA here is from genome assembly GCA_025453875.1 of Gemmatimonadaceae bacterium. Taxonomy (GTDB): domain Bacteria; phylum Gemmatimonadota; class Gemmatimonadetes; order Gemmatimonadales; family Gemmatimonadaceae; genus JAABRT01. The sequence continues at coordinate 13,170 of JALOPN010000009.1, forward strand.
CAGGGCAGCACGGTGCTCGAAACGATCGACATTGCCGCTGCCGGCCCTGGTGTCGACACCGTCGTCGACGAAGGCTCACGACAGCGGACATGGAATGTGCGCATCCCGGGCACGCGCATCGTGCCCGGGCTGCGACTCAAGATCGAGGCCGACCCCGAGCGCACCATCGCGGGCGATGGCGATCCGGAGGACAACGTGTGGCCCCGAGGCGGGTCGCCGGCGGCCATCGACGTGCGCGCACTTGCACCGTGGCGCGCCGTCCTCGTGCCGGTCATCAACAACGAGCGGATCGGCAACGTCACCGGCGGCAACCGCAATCAGTTCACGAGCGCGGTACGCCAGATGTTGCCGATGCACGAGGTCGACATCACGGTGCGACAGCCCTACACCTCCAATGCCGGCGCGCTGCAATCGTCCGACGGCAACGGCGCGTGGCTCGCGCTGCTCGCCGAGATGAACACGTTGCGAGTGCTCGATAGCGCCAGCGCGTCGGCGTACTACTACGGCATCGTGTCCGTGACGTACAGCAGCGGCATCGCGGGCTATGGCTTCGTACCTGGACGTGCGGCGGTGGGGTGGGACTATCTGCCGAGTGGCAATCTCGTGGCGGCGCACGAATGGGGACACAACTTCGGGCGACGTCACTCACCGTGCGGCAACGTCAGCGGCGCCGACCCCGCCTACCCGTACTCGGGTGGCGTGACCGGGGCGTGGGGCTGGAATCCGGACACCGACCTGTTGATGGCACCAACCGCCACCGACCTCATGGGTTACTGCGGCAATCAGTGGGTGAGTGACTTCACGTGGCGCGGCGCGTTCCAGTATCGCGCCGGTACACCCAACGCGATCGTCGCCGCCGCCAATGTCACGTCCGCAACACGCGGTGGTTTGCTCGTGTGGGGCGACGTGCGTGATGGTCGCGTCACCCTCGAGCCGTCGTTCTACGTGCCGGATCACAGCGCGCGGGCAAACGATGATCCGGCGGCTGAGCGCACCATGCGCGTTGAAGCGGTCGACATCGATGGGCGTGTCATGGCGAGCGCGCTGGTGCCGGCGCCACGCGTCGACCACGCGAACGGTGAGGTGCACCAGTTCGCGACGGTGTTGCCGCTCAGCGCGGCGCAGCACGAACGACTGGCCTCGGTGCGCGCGTCCGATGTGCGGTCGCCGCTGGTGGCCAGCACGCGTCGGCGCAGCGCGGTCGCCGACGCGCAGGCGGGCATCGCGCGCGAACTCGGCGGTGACGCGGCGTTCATGCGGCGCGGTCGCTCCGCCGATCTGACGTGGACTGACCGCCGCGTGAGCGGCGCACTCGTGCGCGACGCGGCCACCGGGCAGGTGCTCAGCATCATGCGTGCCTCCGGCGGACGCGTGTCGCTGCCGAGCGGCAACGTCGACGTGATCTTCAGTGACGGCGTGCGATCGCGCGTGCAACGCGTCGTCGCGCAGTAGCCGCCCCCCGCGCATTGCGGCGCACACACCACAACACGTGTGCGCCAGCGCACAAAAATCGGGCCGAATGCATCACGTGCGTGGCACCACGCCACGTCACGGACACCGACGCTCCAGTCGGTGAGCTTCCACGCCGACACTGGTACGTGTCACAGTGTCGGCACCCGATCGCACTCTGTGGGTGAAATGCCGACGCCAACCGTTCCGCGATCCTCGGTGGCTCGTCGTTTCGCCGTATGCCGTCCACATCTTCGTACTCGTGCCTGCGTGGCGTCTGCTCCGGCGTCACAGCATTCACTCGGCCGTGGGCACGCCGATTCACGCGTCAGCTGCTGCTGACGGGCGCACTCCTCGCGAGTGCCGCCTGCGCCGCCGACGGGCCGGTCGCGCCGGAGACGCCGTCGCGACCGCCGACCGCGCCGGCGCCTGAAGCCCCGCTGCCGCCGACGCCGTCGCTTGGCACCGTGCAGGTGCAGATCGGTGATGTGCCGCCTGGGGCCGAGGCGGCAATCGTGCTGCGGTCCGGCACGTTCGAGCGTGTCGTGACCTCGTCACGCACCGTCGATTCGTTGCCGGCCGGCACGTACGAAGTGATCGCGACGCCGATCATCACGCGCGACACCGTCTTTGACGGCGATCCGGCGCGTCAGGTGATCACGATCTCGCCCACGCAGACGTCGCCCCGCATCAACATTCGCTTCCGTCCGCGTGGCGGTGTGATCGTGCTCGAAGCGACCGGGCTCCCGTCGTGGGCGCGCGGCGCGATCCGCATCACCGGCGCCAATGGCTTCACGCGCAACGCCCTCACGGGCGATACCATCAGCGGACTGGCCGCGGGCACGTACACCATCGTCGCCGATCGTGTCGAGACCACCGATGGTCGCTTCGAAGCCATCCCGTCGGCACGTACGGCAACGATCAGCATGATGTCGCGCGAGTTGATCTCGTTCGCCTATGGCGTGGCGCGCGCCGCACTCACGGTGAGCATCGACGGACTGCCCCGCGGCAGCGCCGCGGGCGTCACGGTGACTGGGCCCGGCGGATTCTCCCGCACGGTCGATTCCACCACCACCATGAGCGGCGTCGCTGCCGGCCTGTATACGGCGCGCGCGGCGCGCGTGCGGATCGGCGGATTCTCCTACGAGCCGGACGCGACGACTCGCGACGCCACGATCTCCGGCACGCAGCAACGTGCGCTCGGCTTTGCGTTCACACTCGCCACCGGTGCAATCGCGATCGGGGCCAACGGACTGCCCGATGGCGCGACGCCACGCTTCACGATCACGAGCACGGAAGGCTTCTCGCGGACCATCGATGGTGCGCAGACGCTGATCGACCTCGAACCGGGGAGCTATCGCGTGCAGGCCTCGCCCGTCGTGGCGAACGGACTCACGTACACGCCGTCGCAGGCGGAGCTCGATCTCGAGGTGGACGCATCGCTTGTGGCGGCGCCTGCACTGTTCACGTACGCGAGCAGTGCGGCCGCACTCGAGTTCGACATCGTCGGACTACCGGCGAATGCGAATGCCGCCGTGCGTCTGACGGGCCCGAACGGACAGGTGCGCACGGTGGACCGCACGACGCGACTCGAGGCACTCGCCCCGGGAGCGTGGCGGCTCGATGCCACGTCGGTCAACGCGGCTGGTGACACGTTCGACCCCGAGGTCACGTCGCGACAGCTCACCCTGCGGGCGAGCGAAACCAACACGACGCAGCTGCGATTCCAGCCGCGCTCTGGCGCGCTCGCGATCTCGGTGATTGGATTGCCTGCCGGTGCGAGCGGCGCCGTTCGCATCACGGGGCCCAACGGCTATGATCGTACGATCAGTGCGACCACCACGCTCAGCGGCCTGCCGATCGGGACCTACACCATCACGGCCGAGTCGGTCACGGTCGACACGCGACTCTACTCCGTGACGCCGGCCACCTCGAGCGTCAGTGTGACGCGAGGTGTCACGACGTCGCGCACCATCAGCTACAGCGGCAGCGCGACCGCTCTCGCCATCGAGATCGCCGGCCTGCCGGCCGGCGTGTCGCCGAACGTGACCGTGACCGGCCCGAGCGGATTTTCGCGGACGCTCGACGACGCGAGCGTGCTTGATGGGCTCACGGCCGGCACCTATCGCATCAGCGCCGCGCGCGTGGTGGGCAGCGATGCCGCCTTCGATCCGACGCCGACATCACTCGATGTGAGCGTCGTGCTCGGTCAGCGTCGCTCGGAGAGCGTCACGTATGCGCTCGCGACGGGCTCGCTCGCCGTCTCGGTGAGCGGCTTGCCGGCCGGCGTGAATGGCAATGTCACGGTCACCGGTCCGGCAGGGTACGCACGTACGATTACGCAGAGCACGACGCTGTCGATGCTGGCGCCCGGCACGTACATGATCGCCGCGGCGACGGTCTCGACGACCTCGGGCACGCTCACACCGACGCCGACGTCGCGCTCGGTCATCGTCACCGCGTCGCCCGCGCCGGTCAGCGCGTCCGTTTCGTACGCCACGACGCTCGGCGCGATGAATCTCACGTTGAACGGGTTGCCGGCTTCGGTCGCCAACGCGGTCACGCTCGTGGGCCCTGGCGGCGCGACGCTGTCGCGCTCGCAGTCGGGCATCGTGACCGGTCTCGCCGCCGGCGCGTGGGAAGTGCGTGGGAACACCGTTACCGTCAACGGTGAGCGCTACACGGGCGCACCGTCGACGCAGTCGGTGATGGTGCCGGCGAGTGACACCGTCAACGCCACGGTCGGGTTCACACGCGTCACGGCGCGTCTCACGGTCACGGTGGCCGGTCTGCCGGCCGGCGTGCCGGGCGATGTCACCGTCACGGGCCCCGGTGGATTCACGCGCACGGTCGGCAGCACGCAGACGCTGTTCGGGCTCGAGCCCGGCACGTACACGATCACGTCAGATCCCGTCACGCAGGGGAGCACGCAGTACCTGCCGAGCGTCGCGTCGGAACAGGTGACGCTCACGACAGGCAGCAGCATCTCGCGCACCGTGACCTACACGGGCAACACGACCGCGCTCACCGTCGCCATCAGCGGGCTGCCCGCGGGCACCGGAGCCTCGGTGACGGTGACGGGTCCGGGCGGATTCAGCTCCTCGCTCACGGCGTCGGGCACGTTGGTGGACCTCGCGGCCGGCACGTACACCGTGGCCGCGGCGAACGTCACGGGCGGCGGCTACACGTGGGGCGCAACGCCCGCGTCGCAGGCGCTTGCCCTCACCGCAGGCCAGAGCCGCACCGCAACGCTCACATACGCAGCCGTCACCGGGCGTCTGACGGTCACCGTGAGCGGATTGCCCGCCGGCGTCGCGGCGGCGGTGACGGTCACGGGTCCTGGTGGTTTCTCGCAGGCCGTCACGACCGGGACCACGATCGCGAACCTCGCGCCCGGCACGTATACCGTCGCCGCGAGCAACGTCACGCAGGGCGGCACCCTCTTCACGCCGGCGTCCGCGTCGCAGACCGTGGCCGTCACGGCCGGTGCAACGGCATCGCGTGCGGTGTCGTACAGCGGCACGGGTACCTCGCTGGCGCTGACGCTGAGCGGTCTGCCCGCGGGCACGAACGGCAACGTCACCGTGACGGGACCGGGCGGCTACTCGCAGGCGGTCACCGCCGGCACCACGCTGTCGGGGCTCGCACCGGGCACGTACACGGTTGCAGGCGCCTCGATCAGCGCGGGTGGCTTCACGTACGGTGCCACGCCGGCGTCGCAGACCGTTGCGCTGGCGGCGGGTGAGAACAAGTCGGCGACCGTCACCTACGCCGCCACCACGGGCCAGTTGACGCTCGCGGTGAGCGGGCTGCCGGCCGGCGTGAACGCTTCGATCACGGTCACCGGACCGGGCGGATTCTCGCAGGCGGTCACGACCGGCACGACGCTGTCGAATCTCACCCCGGGCACCTACACGATCGCGGCGAACAACGTGACGAACGGTGGCACCTTGTTCACACCATCGGCGGCGTCGCAGACGGTGAGCGTGACGGCGGGTGCGACGGCGTCGCGGAGCGTGGCGTACACGGGCACCGGCACCTCGCTCGCGGTCACACTCAGCGGCTTGCCGGCCGGCGTGAATGGCAACGTGACCGTGACGGGACCGGGCGGATTTTCGCGCGCCGTTACGAGCACGACCACGCTCACCGGACTCGCGGCCGGCACGTACACGATCGCCGGCGCCAGCGTGAGCAGCGGCGGCTTCAACTACGGCGCCACGCCCGCGTCGCAGTCCGTCACCTTGGCGGCCGGCGACAATCGCTCGGCGACGGTGACGTACGCGGCGACAACCGGTCGACTGACGCTTACCGTGGGCGGCCTCCCGGCTGGCGTGAGTGCCGCGATCACGGTCACGGGCCCGGGCGGCTTCACGCAGGCGGTGACCGCCAGCACGACGCTGTCGACGCTGGCACCGGGCACCTACACGATTGCGGCGTCGAACGTGACTGCGGGTGGCTCGACGTACGCGCCCGCGACGGCCTCGCAGACCGCGACGGTCTCGGCGGGTGCCACCGCATCGGCGAGCGTCACGTACAGTGTGACCGGTGGCGGCGGTGGCGGCGGTGGCGGCGGCGGCGGCAGTGGCCCGAACCTCGTGCTCGAGGGTGCCTATGTGACGCAAGCCATCCAGAACATGGCGGGCAGCGCGCGCCTTGTCGCGGGTCGCGAAGCGTTCCTGCGCGTGTTCGTGACGGCGGCGTCGAGCAACACGCTGACGCCGACGGTTCGCGTGCGGCTCTTCGAGGGCGCGACGAACTTCCGCACGTTCACGATCAACGCGCCAGGGGCGAGCGTTCCGACGGCACTCGCCGAGGGCACGCTGACGAGCTCGTGGAACGCGACGCTCACGACGAGCGACATGCGACCGAATCTGCGCATTCAGGTGGATGTCGATCCGACGGGCGCGGTGGCCGAGCCTGACGAGACCGACAACGTGTGGCCGCGCAGTGGGACGCAGGCGATCGATATTGCCACGGTGGCCCCGTTCAACATCGTGTTCGTGCCCGTGCGGCAGAGCGTGAATGGATTGCAGGGTGATGTGACCACGGCGAACCTCGAGAGCCGGTATCTCTCGATGACGCGGCAGATCTTCCCGCTCAATCAGATCAACGCGAGTGTGCGCGCGGTGTACACGACGAATGCAGCGGTGTTGCAGAGCAATGACGGCAACGGTGCGTGGCTCACGGTCCTCAGCGAAATGAACATGCTGCGGAATCAGGATGCCTCGCCGGCCAACTACTACGGCGTGGTCAAGGTGTCGTACGGCGGCGGCGTTGCGGGTTACGGCTTCGTGCCTGGCCGCGCGGCCGTGGGCTGGGATGCGAGCGGGTCGTCGCTCCGCGTCACGGCGCACGAGCTCGGACACAACTTCGGACGTCGTCACGTCGCGGCGTGTGGCTCCGGAAACACCGATGCGGCCTATCCGTACGCGAGCGGCCAGATCGGAGGCTGGGGATGGAACCCAAGCACCGGTGCAATCGTGAGCAATACGAACACGGACATCATGGGCTACTGCAGCAACCAGTGGGTGAGTGACTACACGTGGAATGCGGTCTTCTCGTACCGCGCATCGCTACCTGCGGTCGTGCAGGCCTTCGGCGCGGCGCAGCAGTCCACCCTCATGGTGTGGGGCCGCATCGTGAATGGCGTGGTCACGCTGGAGCCAGCCATGCGACAGGTTGGACGGGCCGTGCTGCCGGAACGTGCGGGTCGCTATCGCGTCGAACTGCGTGATGCGGCGGGCCGAGTCCTCACCGGATTCTCGTTCTCACCCGAGGTGATCGATCACGCGCCGAACGCGGGCACGTTCTCATTCGCCATCCCCCTCGACGCATACACCGAAACGCATCTCGCCTCGGTCGCGGTCACGGGTGGCACGGGCGGTGACGTCGAGGTCGCGCCGAGCCAGGCCATGACGCTCGCGCTGGCGTCTGGCGGCGCCGGTGTCGCCCTCACCACCGCCGACGGCGGCGTCGCCACGGTCACGGAGCCGGCGGCGCGGGTGCAGCCAGCGGGCACCGAGAGCCGCGTGTTGTGGGACGACGCCGCCTGGCCCCGCGCCATCGTGCGTGACGCCGCGAGCGGCCAGGTACTGGCCTACCTGCGGCGCTCGGGCGACGCTTTCGTGCCGAGCGGTTCGCAGATCAAGGTCACCTTCTCCAACGGGCTGCGGTCACTCACGAAGACGCTGCCCTCGCGCTGAGTCGCGGTCGCGCATCGACCGTCCGCACGCACGCGCTCCCGACGGGGCCCGCCGGTTTCTCCCGGCTGGCCCCGTTGGTACTTTCCAGAGGCTGTCTTTCCACTCCCTGACCTCTTCTTCGCATGGCTTCCTACGACGTCATCGTGCTCGGCGGCGGACCCGCCGGCTACGTCTGCGCGCTTCGCTGCGCACAACTCGGCCTCTCCGTGGCCGTCATCGAGCGGGAAGCGCTCGGCGGCACCTGCGTGATCTGGGGCTGCATTCCGGCCAAGGCGCTGCTCGAGAGCGCGCACATCGCGAACAAGGTGCGGAAGGCGGCCGAGCACGGCATCACCACCGGTGAGCTGAGCTTCGACTACGGACCGGCCATGAAGCGGTCGCGCTCGGTCAGCCAGCAGAACAGCAAGGGCGTCGAGTTCCTCTTCAAGAAGCACAAGGTGGCGTGGATTCGCGGCACCGGCGCGCTCAAGGCCGGCAAGCGCGTCGAGGTGAAGGACGCCGATGGCAAGGTCGCGACGCACGAGGCGAAGAAGGCGGTCGTGATCGCGACGGGCTCGCGGGTGAAGGGGCTGCCGCAGGCCGGTCTCGCCCTCGATGGCAAGCGCATTTTGTCGAGCGATGATGTGTTGGTGCTCGAGAACGCGCCGAAGTCGCTCGCGATCGTTGGCGCGGGTGCGGTTGGGTGCGAGTTCGCCGACGTGTTCAACGCCTTCGGTACCGAGGTCACGCTCATCGAAGTCGCCTCGCGGCTGCTGCCCATCGAGGATGAGGAGGTCAGCAAGGAGCTGCAGCGCGTCTTCAAGAAGCGCAAGATCGATGTGCGCGTCGGTGCCAAGCTCCAGCAGGTGAAGGTCGGCAAGTCGAGCGTCTCGCTGACTGTCGAGGAGAACGGCAAGGCCGAGGTGCTCGAGGTCGAGCAGGTGCTGGTGGCTGCGGGCCGTGCGCCGAACGTCGAAGGCATCGGACTCGAGACCCTCGGCATCAAGACCACGGAGCGCGGCTTCGTGAAGATCAACGAGAAGTTCGAGACCAGCGTCCCCGGCTACTACGCGGTGGGAGACGTGGCGGGCAACCAGATGCTCGCCCACAAGGGTTCGCGCGAAGGGCATGTGCTGGCCGACCTGCTCGGTGGCGAACATCCGCACGCCGTCGACTACGGCAACATTCCCTCCTGCACCTACTGCTCACCCGAAGTGGCATCGATCGGCCTCACGGAGCAGGCGTGCAAGGAGCAGAAGCTCGAGTACGTCGTGGGCCGCTTCGCCTTCTCGGCGAACGGTCGCGCGCGCACCAGCGGTGAGACGGATGGCTTCGTGAAGATCATTCGTGGCAAGCAGTACGGCGAGATCCTTGGCGCGCACATCATTGGCGCGAACGCCACCGAGATGATTCATGAGCTCGTGGTGGCGCGAGCCAACGAGTTCACGGTGGAAGAGGTCGATCTCGCGGTGCACGCGCACCCCACGCTCAGTGAAGCCGTCGCCGAAGCGGTGCTCGACAGCATGGGCAAACTGCTGCACGCGTGAGTTGACGCACAGCGTGACGGTCGCGATGGAAGGGAGCGACGCCCAGGACGGTGACCGGCTGCTGCTGGTACACGACCTGGGCGTCGTCGCGTACGACGACGCCTGGGCGTACCAGCGGGAGATGGCGCGCCGACGAGTTGCCGGCGAGGTTGCACACGATGTGCTCATTCTCTGCGAGCATCCACCCGTGATCACGGTGGGCCGTCGCACGAAGCCGGGACACTTGCTCGCGAGCGAGGACGTCCTGCGCGATCGTGGCATCGCGCTTCGCGAGGTGGAGCGTGGCGGTGACATCACGGTGCACGAGCCGGGGCAACTCGTCGCCTATCCGATCGTGGATCTGAAGCGACACAGGCAGGACCTGCACTGGTATCTCCGCCAGCTTGAAGCGGCCATCATCGAGACGAGTGCGGCGCTCGGCGTGTCGGGAACACGTCGCGCGGGCCTCACCGGCGTGTGGTGTGGCGATGACCTCGGCGGCTGGCGCAAACTCGCGTCCATCGGAGTCCATGCGCGCGACTGGGTGACCTGGCACGGGCTCGCGCTCAACGTCATCAACTCACTCGAGACGTTCCAGCACGTCGTGCCCTGCGGTATCCCTGACGCCATCATGACGTCGCTGGCCCGTGAGGGGGCCACACTCGCCGTTGCGGACGCGGACCTCGCGTTGGGCGTACCGGCGGGCGTGAAGCAGGCGCTCGCGCTCGAGCTTGCGGTGACGTTCGGTTTGCGCGCCACCGAGGACGCTTCGTTGTAGCGGCGCACGGGAGCGCTGGCAGGAATGACAATGGGGCCGGTGCACTGGTACACCGGCCCCATTGTGTCGCCGGACTCAGGCGTCGCCGGACTTCAGCGCGGCCTTGTCGGACGAGTCCTTCCACCGACGATCGCGTTCCGGGTCGGGAATGCGGTTATCGGCGGCGTACTGCGGGTAGAACTTCCACCCCCAGCCTACGAGCGTATCGGCCTCGATCACCACGGGCGTCTCGGACTCGCGGAGGATCGGATCCTCGAGCGAGCCGGGCTCTTCGCGATACCAGAGCACCTCGATGATCTTGCCGTTGGCCATGAAGGCCTGACGGCGGAAGCCGTTCACAAGACGCGGCGCGTCCGTGGGATTGCTTGAGGCGAGCGGTCCGCTGCCCATCGGTCCGCTGCCCATGGTGGACACCACGTCAGCGCGCTTGGCGCCGGTGGGGAGCGACTTGAGGCGCGCAGCGCCCACATCGGACGGTCCGCAGGCCGCGATGGCGACAAGCCCTGCGGTCGCGAGGACTGCGCGAAGGATCGCGCGCCGGGGCGTGCGAGAAAAGAACGAATCAGAGTGCATGGAAAGACTGGTGTGGGTTGGGGGGCGCGACCTTCGTGGCGGCGACCACCCTATTCGACCCGCGGCGCCGCACCATGGTTGTTCGGCGCCGAGGGTTGATCGAACGAAGGGAAGATACACCGATCCGTTCGCGCGGATCAGTGCCCCAGAAACACGAACGGCCCCGCCAGCAGGCGGGGCCGTCGTGCTTCACTCCCCGCGAACGGGGAGTGAAGGGACCATCATCAC
>JALOPN010000105.1 GCA_025453875.1 Gemmatimonadaceae bacterium
TCCATCAACGGACGCGCGGTGTGGCATTCGCTCACGCACTACGATCCCACGCCGCTCGAAGTGCTGGAGCAACCGTGGATTCAATGGTGCGTCGTGCTGCCGCGCGAAGTCGATGATCCGCGCTACGACGACATTCGCGCCGTCGGCGCGAAGGCGCTGCGTGCGCTCGGCATGGACACCGGCGTCTCACACTGCGAGTGGTTCCGACGTGGCGACGGCACCGTCGCGATCTCCGAGATCGCGGCGCGTCCGCCCGGTGCGCAGATCACCACCCTCATCTCACGCGCCCACGACATCGACTTCGTGCGGGCGTGGGTCATGGTGCAGCTCTTCGGCACCTTCGAGATCCCGGAGCGCAAGTACGCCGTGGGGGCCGCATATCTTCGTGGCCAGGGACGTGGTGTCGTCACGGCGCTCGACGGACTCGACGTCGTGGGGCGCGAGTTCGGGCCGCTCATCACCGACTATCGCCTGCCGTCGCCCGGACAGTCACCCTCGGGCAGCTACGAGGGCGAAGGCTTCATCATTCTGCGTCATCCCGAGACGGACGTGGTGGTGCGCGCGCTGCGCCGCCTCATCTCGACCTTGCGTGTGCGGCTCGGTTGAGCCGCGAACGCACCGTACCCTGTCGCCGAGTCGTCAGTCATGGCAACCAACGTCATCATGATCATGCCCGGCTTTCCGGGCGAAATGCCGTACTTCACACGCGGCCTCGCGCAGATGGGGGCCACGGTGTGGGGCGTCGCACCCGGACACATCTCCGAACTGCCCGAGCTCGCGCGACAGCATCTGTCGCACTATCTGTCGGTGCCGTCGCTCTTCACCGACGAGAAGGCCGCGATCGCCGCGATCCGCGAATGGACGCGCGGTGTGACCATCGATCGCGTCAGCTGCCTCTGGGAGCCTGGCGTCGAACTTGCCGCGGCGATTCGTGAAGCACTCGGCGCACCGGGACAGTCGCGCGAATCGGCGCGACGCTTCCGCAACAAGGAACTCATGAAGCAGGCGCTCGGAGCCGCCGGTGTGCGCGTGCCGCGGCATCGCGCTGCGACGACGGCCACAGAGGTGCGCGAAGCCGCCGAGTTCGTGGGACTGCCACTCATCATCAAGCCGATCGCGGGCGCGGGCTCGCAGGACACGTTTCGCTGCGATTCGATGGCCGACGTCGATGCTGCGCTCGCGCAACTCGGCCACATCGCCGAAGTGAGCGTCGAAGAGTTCATCGATGGCGAGGAGTTCACCTTCGACACGATCTGCGCCGGCGGCGAGATCAAGTACTTCCACGTTGGCTACTATCGACCGCGTCCGCTCATTGCGCGCACGGTGGAGTGGATCAGCCCGCAGACGCTGAGCTATCGCCACGTCGATGATCCGTGGGTCGCCGGCGGACGCGCGATGGGCGCCGAGGTGTTGCAGGCGCTTGGCTTCGACACCGGCTTCACGCACATGGAGTGGTATCGCAAGAGCGACGGCGAAGTCGTCTTCGGCGAAGTGGCGGCGCGTCCGCCCGGGGCGCGTACGGTCGACCTCATGAACTTCGCGTCCGACGTTGACCTGTTCACCGGGTGGGCCGAGGCGGAGGTGCGCGGGACGTTCTCCGTGCCGATCGAGCGCAAGTACAACTGCGCCTGCATCACCAAGCGCGCGCAGGGGCAGGGACGCATTCGGGCGATCGAAGGATGGGATCGCGTGAGAGCCCGCTGCGGCGACGCGATCATGGCCGTCGATCTGCTCGCGGTGGGGACCCCCCGGCGCGACTGGAAGGCGACGCTCCTGTCGGACGGACACGTCACCTTGCGTCACCCGGATTGGGACGAGACGAAGGCGATGGCGGACTTTGTCGGCGAGGAGCTGCGGATGTACGCCGGTTGACGGGGCGTTGCGCGCATGGAACACCGGTCAACGTGAGGCATGCGCGCAACAGGTGGCGGGGGGGCGCCGCGACGATTGCGGCCTGACCTCCCTCGGGAAATGGGACGGTTTGGGGAATATTCGGGACTTTTTGCGGCATGGGCCTTGCTTCCATGCACGGACCGTAGACACAATGCAGCGCCATCGCGCATCCTGCGCGGGCGAGTGCTGCCGGTCCCCGGAGGCAAGGTCCCATGTCGCGAATCGTCGAAGAGCCCCCCATCGAAGCCGCTCGCGGTCACTTCTCGCAGCTCTGCGTCCTCATGACGGGCGTGGCGGCTGGCGTCGTCGAGCCTTCGGCTGGCGAGTCGCTGCAGAGCCCCAGCTACCACATGGGGCGTCGCGACGGGTACCACGTGGTGGTCGCCCACCTCGCCAGCAGCCGCACCCTGCGCGAAGCGGCGGACAAGTGCGTCGCCTTCGGTCGTGGCGTCGAGGAGCGGGCCAGCACGCATCCGTACGGGCCCGATTGGTGCCACGGCTTCGCGCAGGCCACGCTCGATGCGGCGGCGGATCTCGCGATGTATGCGGCCACGTGCACGCTCCCCACGGTCGACAAGCAGCGCCTGCGCTCGGCGCGCACCGCCGCCCGACACCTGTCGCCGTTCCCCGCGTCGTGGACGACGCCGCGCGGGGACGCGGTCGATGCACCCGAGCCGCGCTCCTCGCCGCGCGAGTGGTAATGACAACGGAGGCGGCGCTCGCGCGGTAGTCCGCGCCCGCGCCGCCTCCGCGTATATTGGGCGCATGCCCAAACCCACCACACTGCTGGATGCGCGTGCGATGGATCGCACGCTGCGCCGCATGGCCGACGAGATCGTCGAACTCTTCGGCGGCACCGATGACGTCGTCGTGGTCGGCATCGAGCGCCGCGGCGTGCAACTCGCTGATCGCATCGTCGCCCTCATCGCCAAACAGGAAGGCGTCACGGTCGCGCGTGGCGCCCTCGACATCACGCTCTATCGCGACGACCTGCAGACGGTCGGTCCGCGCCCCGTGGTGGGACGCACACAGCTGCCGCTCACGCTCGACGGCAAGCGGGTCGTCATCGTGGACGATGTGCTGTACACGGGGCGCACCATTCGCGCCGCCCTCGATGAACTCGCCGATTTCGGCCGCCCGGCGCGCATCGCCCTCGCGGTCCTCGTTGATCGTGGCGGACGCGAACTGCCCATTCACGCCGATGTCGTCGGACGCGCGGTCGACGTCGCGCCGGGACAACGCGTCGATGTCATGCTTGCCGAAGTCGATGAGCGTGACGCGGTCATTCTCGCCGATCGCGACGCCGCATGATGAGGTGTCGCGCCCGCACTGAACGAGGACAGCCGTGACCGGCCCACTCGGCAAGGACCTGCTCGGTCTCGCGGACTTGAGCGCGGAGCAGATCCGCCTCATCCTCGATACCGCCGTGCCGTTCAAGGAAATCTCCGAACGGCAGATCAAGAAGGTGCCGACGCTGCGCGGCATGACGATCGTCAATCTCTTCTTCGAGAACTCCACACGCACGCGCGTGTCCTTCGAGTTCGCCGAGAAGCGGCTCAGCGCCGACACGGTGAATGTCGCCGCGAGCACGTCGAGCGTCTCCAAGGGCGAGACACTCGTCGACACCGCGCGCAATCTCGAAGCGATGCGCATCGACATGGTCGTGATTCGTCACCCCGCGTCGGGTGCACCACGATTCCTCGCGGAACGCATCGACAGCAACGTGATCAACGCCGGCGACGGAACGCACGAGCACCCCACGCAGGGGCTGCTCGATCTGCTCACGTTGCGCGATCATCTCGGCGATCTCACCGGTCGTCGCATCTGCATCGTGGGTGATGTCCTGCACTCGCGCGTGGCGCGATCCAACATCTACGGCCTCCAGAAGCTCGGCGCCGAGGTCGCGGTGTGCGGTCCACGCTCGCTGCTGCCCAATGCCGTGCACGAACTCGGAGTGCAGGTCTTCGATCGCATCGAAGCCGCAATCGAATGGGCCGAAGCACTCAACGTGCTGCGCCTGCAGCTGGAACGCATGCAGGCTGGCTACATCCCGTCGTTGCGCGAGTACAATCGTGTCTTCGGCGTCACCAGCGCGCGCCTCGAACGGGCGTCGCGCGATCTCCTCATCCTGCACCCAGGCCCCATGAATCGCGGCGTGGAAATCGACTCCGACGTGGCCGACGGACCGCACTCCGTCATCTTGCACCAGGTCACGAACGGCGTGGCCGTGCGCATGGCGGTGCTGTACCTGCTCGCCGGTGGTCGCCCCGATCTCGCCGATGCGGCCAAGGGAGGGCGCTCCTGATGACGCGTGATCTGCTGCTCAAGGGTGGACGGATCGTCGATCCGTCGCAGGGCCTCGACGCTGTCGGTGACGTGCTGCTGCGCGATGGTCGCGTGGAGGCCTGCGGTGGGACGTTGGGCGCGCCCGATGGCGCCGAGGTCATCGCGTGCGATGGACTCATCGTCGCGCCCGGACTCATCGATGTGCACGTGCATCTGCGCGAACCGGGCCGCGAAGATGTCGAGACGATCGCGAGCGGTGCACACGCCGCCGTGGCCGGAGGCATCACGGCCGTGTGCGCGATGCCGAACACGCGGCCTGTGACCGACAACCAGGCCACCGTGGGCTTTGTGAAGCGGCAGGGTGAAGCGGCGGGGTACGCGCGCGTCTATCCCTACGGCGCGATCTCGGTGGGGCAGAAGGGAGAAACGCTCGCGGAGATGGGCGAGATGGTCGCCGCCGGTGCGGTGGCGTTCAGCGACGACGGTCGACCGGTGGAGAGTGCGCAGCTCATGCGCACCGCGCTCGAATACGCGCGCACGTTTGGTGTACCGGTCGCGGAGCACTGCGAGGACATGACGCTCGCGCACGGCGGCAGCATGAACGAAGGCGCCGTGAGCGCGCGTCTCGGACTCAAGGGCATTCCCGCCGAGGCCGAGGAGATCTACGTCATCCGCGATATCCTGCTCGCCAAGCGCACCGGCGGTCACATTCACCTCTGTCACTTGAGCACCAAGGGGTCGGTCGAACTGGTGCGCTGGGGCAAGGAGCGTGGCATCAACGTCACCGCCGAAGTGTGCTCGCACCACATCTCGCTCACCGATGAGCGCGTGGGACACTACGACACCAACGCGAAGATGAATCCGCCACTCCGCACCGCCGAGGATATCGAGGCGCTGCAGCAAGGGGTGGCCGATGGCACGATCGATCTGTTGGTGACCGACCATGCGCCGCATCACTACGACGAGAAGGAGCGGGAGTTCGCCGATGCACCGAACGGCATCGTGGGACTCGAAACGGCGCTCGGCGTGAACTGCACGTGGATGCTGCACCGTGGCGTGATCACGCTCTCGCAGCTGGTCGATGCGATGAGCTGCAAGCAGGCGCGCATCTTCGGACTGCCCGGAGGTACGCTGCGCCCGGGCGGGATTGGTGATGTGACGGTCTTCGATCCGGACGCCGCGTGGACCGTCGACTCGACCCGTTTCAAGTCGAAGGGACGCAATACGCCGTACGGCGGGACCGCCCTGCGTGGGCTCGCGCGCTACACGATCGTGGGTGGCCGCGTGGTCTACACCGGGGCGTGAGGAGGGTCGGCCGGCCAATGCCGCGCCGACCGTTTCGCCGTGGGCAGTGACCGTCACGGCGTGACAATCGCGCGCGTCGTGCGTAACGTGCGGCATGGGGCGACCCGGCGCGCACGTCGTCCCCCTCAGGTGGCCGTTCACGCGGCCAAGTCCTTTCGATGGCGCGACGCCTCACGATGGTGAGCGCGCTCGCGTCACCACCCCCTGGAGTCCCGGATGTCCGAGCAGAACGATTCCCTCTCGATCGAGTCGGTGCGCGCGCTCGTCGGCGAGCGCGCGCGCTTCGACGATTGGCTCAGCGCGCTCGAAGCGCGACGTGAGAGCACGCCCCGTCATGTCTTCGAGCGCGTCCACGGCGACTACACCGCGCGTCGCTCGGAAGTCATCGGGCAGCTCGCCCGACACGTGCCCGCGCTGCAGTCGCTCCTCACCTCGCTCGACGCGCGCGCCGAAACGCTGGGGGCCACCATGGCGTCGCACGAGGACGAGCGCGCCGAAGCGATGCTCCGTCACGCCGTCGGCGAGTTCGACGACGCTGCGTGGGACGAAGTACGCGGCCGCGTGGAGACGACCCTCGAGCAGCTGTTCGGCGAACAGGTCGCGCTCGAGGAGCAGCGCGACGATGTGCGCCACCTGCTGACGCAGTCGACGCCGCCCGACGGCTGGCAGCACGCCTCCGCCGAGCCGGCGGCAACGCCCGAGATCACGCAGCCGGCCGTCGAGGCAACGGTCGCGACGGACGACGCGCACGTCGCGGCCAACCCGTCGAGCGAAGCGCCTGCGGTGGACCTCGCGGTCGCCGAGCCTGTCGTGGAGGACACGCACATCGCCACGCCGGCCTGGCTGGGTGGCGCAGAGGCGGTCGCGACGACGGAGTCGGCCAGCACCGAGGTGACGGCCACGGAGGCGAC
>JALOPN010000106.1 GCA_025453875.1 Gemmatimonadaceae bacterium
CGACGACGTCAGCGTGAAGCGCACGTCGGCGTAGCTGCAGCCGGCCATCTTGGCTTCGCCAAGCACGATGTCCGCGAACCCCTTGAAGCGTGTCTCCAGCACACGACCGCGCGGTGACAGCGCAATCGTTTCGGCGAGCAGATCACGCGAATACAACGCGAGTGCGGCCGTGGCGCCGACACCCTTCACGAAATCACGACGAGTCGGGCTCATGGGATCAGACCGCGGGTGAAATGGACGTCATGTAGAACTCCTCGATGCGCACCGGTGGCACGAGGGCGGCGTTGCCGGCGTCGAACGATTCGCCGGTGCCCATCGGCACCGGCTTCCCCACGAGCGTGAGGTTGTTGTAGGCAACCAGCGGACTCATGTTCCAGCGGAAGTTCTGCACCGGCCCCACGATCTCGCCGTTCTCGATGAGGAAGAGGCCGTCGCGCGTCATGCCGGTGTTGAGCAGCGGCTGCTCCAGCGAAGGCACGCCGCGAATGTACCAGAGGGAGTTCACGAGCAGACCACGTCGCGTCTGCCGCACCATGTCGGCAACGGAGAGTTCCGTCCCCTCCTGCACGAGACTCTGATTCGTGGTCGCGCGCTGGCCGGGCCCGAGTGCCTTGAGCACCCCGTTCTCGAGCCAGGTCACCGGACCCGCCGGTCGGTTGCCCGGACCGATCGGAGACTGTCGCAGAATCGGATTGCCGACGTCGCTCTTCAGCGTGAAACCATCGCTGAAGATCTTGTCGCCGACCTTCTTGCCGGCCATGAACTGCCCGGCGCCACCCATCGCGCCGAAGAGCCCGCCACCGCCACCACCGCCGCCACCCGGCGCGTCACCGCCACCGTCGCCGGCAGGGGGTCCACCCGCCGGCGGCGCGCCCGCCGCAGCACCACCTCCTCCACCGCCGCCGGGTCCACCGCCACCGCCCGGTCGACCGGCCGTGAACACGCCGGTCACCAGCGACAGGAACCGCGCACTCGCCCGTGGCTCGAGGATTACCGTGTAGCGCCCCGGCTCGATGGCCCGCGCGCCCTTGCTGCGCACCGCCTTGCCCGCGGCGTCCTTCGTGAGCAGTTCGGCGTCGAGCATGGCGATGTCCTTCACGCCACTCACGCCGGCCCACCCCGACCCGCTTCCATCGGGCAGACGACACGTCAGCGAGAAGCCCACGTCGGCCGCGCGATAGTACGCGAACAAGCCGAGCGTGTTGGCGGTCGCCGTCGCGATGTCTGACTTGGGAATGAAGCCCGCACCCACCACGCCCATCGATTCGGCGATGTCGAGACTGGTCTTCACAAGACGCGCGCGTTCGGCCGGCCCGAGATTCACCACCGACGGCAGCGCCGCATCCACCGGGATGTACTCCTGCGGGCCCAGCCACTCGGGGAAGCGTGGTACCTCGCTGGCCTTCGACGCCGCGTCGAACGCCTCGGCGACCATGTCACGCAGCCCGTCGTCACTCAGGTCGCGCGTTTGCGCGGTCCCCTGACGTTGGCCCGTACGCACGGTCACGCTGACCTGCCGCTCGTACTGCACGAGGTTGGTGGTGATGGACGAGTTCGCCCAACGGGTCCCCGAGCGTTCACCGCCGGAGAACTGGACTTCGACGGCGTCAGCCTTGGACGCCATGTCGATCACCTTGTCGGTGATCGCTTTGACTTGTTCGCGATCGTACATGCGGGCGGTACGCGGAAGGGAGCGGGAACGCTGGAGGAGGGAGAGGATCAGGGCTGACCGAGCCGGCGGCGCCACCACCATTCGCCGAGCAGCGCCGCGGTGAACGGCAGCAGCCACCACGGAGAACGCCACGGATGCCATGGCCCACGACGCACGGCCGGCGCCAGCAGCGCGTCCAGCCGTGTGTCCAACGTGGCCAACGATGCAGCCGGGACCACCGCGCCGCCACTCGCAACGGCGAGCGTCGCCAGATCGGTCGGCGCCGCAGCCGCCATGTGCTCGACCGGCACCAGCGCGCGAACGGCCGCCAGCGACGCAGACGCGGCGGTATCGTCGCGCGACGTGAGCGTGATGCTGGGGGCAGGTGTCGACGTGGACACACGCCACGCCGTACCCAGCGGCGCACCCGAGGCGCCCACGGTGGGCAGCGGCACGACGGCCCCCGTGTGATCGACAAGCGTGAACACCGGGAATGCGTCGCGCCAGCGGGCGAGCGGCCCGACCTCGCCGTCAAGCTCGGCGGTCATCCAGCCGCTGGCATGGGCGGAGGCTCGCACCTCGAGTTCGACATCCGGCGCCCGACGCGCGGCCGCATCCACGACCAGATCACGCCATGTGCGCGCAAAGTCGCTCCGCCCGGCTTCGCGAAATGTCCACGCATCGAGCGCGCCGATGACCACGACCGTCCCGCGACCACGCGCGCGCGCCCACACGACCGGCGTCGTGGCGTCGGCGGTCGGACGCGTGGTGGACGCGAGTGCCAACCATGTGTCGGCATCGGTGGGCAGGGTCGTGGGCACCAACCACTCACGACCGCGCAACGGCATCGCGGAGGAATCGCGCGCGTCGGCCGCGACGGTCACGTGCGCGCGCGGCGAACCCGTCACGGGATACGCCGCGATGGGTTCGGCGCGCTGGACGCGACGCCACGACGCGACGCCAAGCCACTGCGACACCGAAGGCGTCGGGAGATCGTCAAGCATCACCACCACGCTGCCACCATCATCGCGCACCCAGCGATCGAGCCCCGCGAGCGCACCTGGTGAGAGCGCCTGCGCCGCGCCGAGCACGAGCACATCGAGCGTCGGTGGTGCCGGCAGCCGACCGAGCATCGGCGCACGACCGCTCGTGCGGTCGAGCGTCGACGCATCAAGCCGTGAAACGGCCACGCGCGTCGTCAGGTCGATCCGCTCGTCGGCCGCGAGTACGCGGCGCGCAAACGTTGCGGCCCATGATGGACGCACATCGATGCCGCTCACACGCACTGGCGTCTCATGCACGTGGAGGCGACGAGGTCGCGTGGCGGACGCGGTCCCTCGCGCCGTCCACAGCTCGGCCCGCACGTCCCACGTGACGGCCCCGGTGTCCACCGGCACGACCGAGATCGTTGCCCGCATCGACGTCGCAGTGGAACGCGGCAGCGTGTCTCGCGCCATCACCTCGCGCGCAATCACGACGTCACCCTGCCGCACTTCCATCACGAGCGAATCCCCGACGTTCCCGAGCGCGAGCTCACCATCCAGCGTCACCACTTCACCAACGCGTGCGCGCGACGGTGCCCGCAACTGTCGCCAGCGCACGAACGGCGTGGTGGAGTCGTGCGTGGCGACGATCACCGGCTGCGTCGGGGGTGCCACACGCCACGCCGCTGGTATCGCCTCCCCGAGCAGCACGACCGCATCGGCCGTGGGCAGGGCGCCATCCACCACGATGAACCGCGACGCGAGCGACGCACGAACCACCGAGCGCTGTGTGGCCACGGTCGAACTCGACGTGCTGTCACCGACGATGGCCACGATTGGACGATCGCGACGCTCGCGCGTGCACGATGGATCGATGATCGCGAGCACGGCGATGCTCACTGCCAGCGACCGCAACAGGAGACGCGCGTTCATCGTGGCGTCGAGGCACGCGTCGAGGACGACGCCGGACCGGTGGCCGGACGCACCGACTCGAGTCGCGCCCCTCGCAGGCTGCGTGTCGTCGAGGAGGCCGCGCTCGCGGCCTGTGCCAGCCGTCGCGTGAGCTCGATGACGACGGAGTCTCGCGCGCGCGCGGCGACGAGCTGATCTCCCCGTCGCAGCGCTTCCGCTCCCGCGTTCAACTGGAGGACCAGGGCCTGCGTCGCGGCATCACGCGCACCGCCGCGCAGCAGCGTCCCCGCAATCGATTGCCAGCGTGCCGCCTGCGCGACGCCCGCCTCACGGTCGTCGGCGGCGAGCCCACGCGCGGTTCGTGCGTCTTCCAGCAACGCCTGCTGTACACGCCGCCACGTACGGACTCGCTCGTCCGACTCGGCACCGATCGTGGGCTGCGTGCTGCCGGTCACGCCAAGCAGCGAGCCGCTGAGGCGCCGCGTTGGGTCGATGGCCTCACGTTCAACGAGTGGACGCATGAGAAAGCGTGCCGACGAGAAAGCCCGCTCGAGATGGCCCACGGCTTCGCGCGCGCTCGTGAGCGCGGACACAAGCACCGTGTCGGACAAGGCCGTGGTCGTGCGACTCATCGCACGGATCGCGGCAAACACCGCCGCGCGACCCTCATTCCGCACACGACCCGCCGAGAGATCCGCATCCGCCTCGGCGTGCTGGTGTTCGTTGAGATCACCCAGCACGTCACCGCCGCTGACGTCTTCCGCGAGTTCGCCACCCATCATGAACACGAACTCGGCGCGCACGCGACGCTGTTCGACCGCGATGTTCTCGGCCTGCCGCACCAGCGTCTCCGGATCCAGCGGGGCACGCCGCACATCGCGAGCCGCCGAGTCGCGCGCCGCGATGAGCCGTTCGATGCGCAACACGATCATTTGCTGGCTGAGCGCGTAGCGCAGCTCCCCGGGATCGACCGCGAAGCCCGCGCCCCCGTCCCCCCGTCCGGACAGCAGTTCGGCCAGCCAGGCATCCGATTCCACGAGCGGTGCCGCCGGTCGGCGATCCTGTGCCACGGCGCGATAGACCACGACGTCGCCAGGCGCCAGCGCGAGCGCGTCGAGCGACCAATCCACCGTGGCTTCCCATCGGGTCGGGGCGAGACGCTGTACGCGCAGCGGCACCTCGCCCTCCACGAACGCGTACCGTTCACCAGAACCCGACACCTTCGTGTACCGCAACGTGAGCGCACCCAGCGCGTGATCGTCTTCCGCCTCGATACGCAAACGCAGCGTGGTGTCCCCGCGCGGCAGTACGAGATCACGTGCCGGTGCCGTCACACGCACTCGTGGATCGGCGTCTTCCTGCACCTGCACACCAACAAAGGCGCGCGCCTGCTGTTGATCACGGAACGCCACGAGCGCGAGCACACCACTCGAATCGGCGCGACGGGTGAGGACGTACTCGGTACCGCGTCGTGTGAACGTACCGGACACGTCATCGTCGAGTCGCACGCTGTCGGCCTCGTTCGCCACGACACGGACGGTGTATGTTGCCCCGGCCGGTACCGCGACCTGCTGCACATCGCGGCGCGTCTCGCGGGCGCGCTGCAAGTAGGCAGGTGGTACGATATCGACGTGCACGGCATCGATGCGGAGGGGAACCGCTGCGCTGGCCGCATCCGCAGAGGCGGCCGAAGCCGAGACGCGTGCCACGTCTGCCACCTGTTGCACCACGCGTGGACCAACGAGCAGCAGCGCGGCCGATGCAAGCACCGACGCCACCAGCTTGTGCGGCGCCACCGGGAACAGTGCCGGCAGGTCGATCGCCGCGGTCAGCGTCTCCGCGCGCTGCACGACGAGCCGCTCCGATGTCGACAGCGTTGAACGCTGCGCCAGCGGCAGCGCGGTGGTGAGCAGGTTGCGGCTCTCGCGCACACGATCTTCGAGTTCCTGCGCAAGGGTGACCGCCTGCGCGCGCTGTCGCGCCCACCACCATGCCGCCACGAATGTACCACCGAGCGCCAGCGACGTCGCCACGCCGCGTGTCACGCCCCCCGCGATGCCGAGCGCGCCGAGGGCGGCGAGTACCGGGAACACGCGCTGAACGGCCACCGCGCCTTCCGCGCGCCGCCACTGCGCGAGCGCACGCATCGCCCACATTGCGAGCGAATGTCCGTCGTCAACAGCAGGCGTCACGGCACGATGCGGCACGGTCATGCGCTGCCCTCGGCAACCGTTTCGCGCGGTCCGAGGCGCCTGCGTACGTACGCTTCGGCACCGAGGGCAAACAGGGCAAGGCCCCACAGCAGGCGCGGAAGCGACGCATCGGCCTCCGACGCGCTCGCACGAATCGACGCCGAAGTCACGACGCGTTGCAGGGCCGCAAGGCCGGTGCTATCCACGACGCGCTCGTCGTATTCGTGGCGTGGGATGCGCCGAGACTCGCGGTATCGAACCACCGCGGCCGTGATGAGCGCAGCCGTCTCGGGATCACTCGGCGCGGTCACCGGCTGTATTTCGAGCAGCGCACCATCACGCACCAGCAGGACGACGGAGTCTCGCGCATCACGCACGGCCCACCACGCGCCGACGGTGATTGGCCGTGATGCAGCGGTTGCCGTGCGTCGCACCTCCTGCACCAGCGGATCATCCGGGAGTCCCGTGTAGATCGTGAGATGACGCAGCGTATCGAGCGTCCCGCGATGGTGAACGAGCGTGTCGGCGCGCACGAGCACCACATCCGGTTCGAGCGCCTCGACGCGCGCGCGCAACCACGCGAAGGCCTCGTCGTCACGAACGCCGTGCACGGCAACCCGCACTGTGTCGTCACGTGTGACCACGCGATCGTCACCCGCACCGAGACGTCGCCGGGAAGTGTGTGCACATCGGACGGCAGGAGCACGTCGCGCTGTCCGTCGTAGACCACCACCAGGTCACCGCCCCCCGCGTCCGAGAGCCACGCTGCCGCCGCCGGCAGTGCAGCCGCCGGATCGTGCGTTTCGATGCGCAAGGCGAGACGTGCGGTGTTCACGAGTGAATCGGCGCGCGCGCGCGCCGCGACCAGCAGCGATGATGGCGTTGCGGTTGCGTCGGTGCTTCCCGTACGCCGCTGCATGCTCGCGCTCGTATCCACGATCACGGCGCGAGCGAACCTCGTGTCCGTGCCGGAGACGGGGGACGACCAACGCGGTTGCGCCAGCGCCAGCACGGCAAGCAGCACGATGAGCAGACGCAGCAACAACAACGGCCGATCGTCGAGGGTGCGCCGCGACACGGGCGGTACGCGTGAGGCGTCGAGCAGGCGCAGCGACGGAAACGCCTGCCGCTGCATCGTGCGCCGGCTGAGCAGATGCACGAACACCGGGCCCAGCAGCAGCGCGAGCCCCCAGAGCGCGAGTGGTGCGCCGAACGTCATGTGCGCGCGGCGACGCCGGGTGTGCTCGGGCCCGCCAGGGGCGCCGCGCGCAGCACATCGCGCAGCACACGCTCCGGTGGCGCACCGGTATCGAGCGCTGCCCACACCACGCCGTCACGCTGCGCGCCAGTGCGGCAGCGCTCGAGAAACGCGCGGTGCGCCGCCGCGTACGCGTCACCGAGTGTGCGTCGATCGATGAGCCGCCGAGCGCCCGTCTCGAGATCTTCGAGCTCCTGCGGGCCACCCGGTGGCAACGCGCGCTCTTCGGGCGCCACGACCTGCCACTGACGCACATCGTGTCCGCGTCGGGCGGCTTCGGCGAGCGCACGACGCACGGCCTCCTCGTCATCGTAGTAGTCACTCACCACGACAAGCACGCCGCGACGACGCAACAACGTCGACGCGCGTTGCACCGTACGCGCCGCGGGCCACGTACCCTGCGCGGTGAGCTGTGCGATCGCAGCGAGCAGCGCCCGTCGGTGGAGTACCCCGGCGCGTGGAGCGACGTAGACGAGTCGGTCCCCCGTCGTTGTACGCGCGTCCGGTACCGCGGTGAGCAACCCCACTGCATGGCCCTGATCGAGCGCGATCCAGGCGAGCGCCGCGGAAGCGATCTGCGCATACCGGAACTTCTCGTGCGCGCCATCGGGGAAGGCCATGCTCGCACTCGTGTCGAGCACGAGCAGCACCGATGCGTTCGTCGTCTCTCGGAGCTGTCGCGTGAGCAAGCGATCGTGACGCGCCGATACCTTCCAATCGACATGCTTGAGCTCATCACCGATCTGGTAGGGCCGATGCTGTCGAAACTCGGCCCCGATTCCGAGAAACGGACTGCGTTCGCCACCACGACGCAGCCCCTCCACCACAAGGCGCGCCGCAACGGCATGCGGATCGCTCGGCGACGTACGCCTGCATCACGGCCGGATTGCGCGCAGCAGCTCGCCGAGGATCGTATCGACGTCCACGCCATCGGCCTCCGCCTGAAAGTTGCGCAGCACGCGATGACGCAGCACGGGTCGTGCGAACGTGGCCACATCTTCCGGCGCCGGCACCACCCGCCCATCGAGCAGCGCCGTGGCCTTGGCGCCAAGCACGAGGGCCTGTCCTGCACGCGGACCGGCGCCCCAGCGCACGAGCTCGCGCACCACGCCTGGCGCGGTCGGATCATCGGGACGCGTCGCGCGCGCGAGGCGCAGCGCAAAATCGATCACGTTGTCGGCCGCCGGCATCGCCCGCGTGGTGTGGCGGGCGGCCTCCAGATCGGCCCCGGTCGCGACCGGCTGCACGACCGGGACATCATCGGTAGTGGTCGCGGCGAGAATGCGCCGTTCATCGTCGAGCGAGGGATAGCCGATCACCACGTTCGCCATGAACCGATCGAGCTGCGCTTCCGGGAGCGGATGCGTGCCTTCCTGCTCGATGGGATTCTCCGTCGCCAGCACGAACAATGGGCGCGCCAGCGCGTGCCGCACGCCGCCCACCGTGACCTGATACTCCTGCATCGCCTCGAGCAGCGCCGCCTGCGTGCGCGGCGGCGTGCGATTGATCTCGTCGGCGAGAATGATGTTCGCGAACACCGGACCACGAATGAAGCGCACGTGTCGCGTGCCGGTGGCCTTGTCCTCCTCGATCACTTCGGTACCGAGGATGTCGGCGGGCATGAGGTCCGGCGTGAACTGAATGCGACTGAACGTGAGCTCAACCGCGTCCGCCAGCGTGCGGATGAGCAGCGTCTTCGCGAGGCCGGGCACACCGCGCACGAGACAGTGGCCACCCGCGAGCAGACAGGTGAGCACCTCGCGACGTACGGCCGTCTGGCCCACGATGACCCGCCCCACTTCCGCGTCGAGCCGCGCGGCGAGCTGGGAGGCCGCCGCAACGGCGTCAGGGGGCGTGCTGGTGGAGGACGGGGGCATGGCGGGAGCGAGCGGGGACACGGCGACGTGCTGACTGCTCACGAACGTGGCAGCGCGCCGGAGCGTTGGCAACGCCCCGGCGGTCGTCGCGCCCCCTCAGCGACGTCGTGCCAGCTGGAAGAGCTCGATATCGTGCGCCGTCGTTCCGTGCTGCAGCAAGTCCGCGCCCACCTCGCCGACCACGCTCGCGAACTTGAAGCCGTGTCCCGAACACGCGGACACCAGCAGGACTTCGGGCGATGCCGGTGCGCGATCGATGATGAAGTGTTCGTCGATCGTGTTCGTGAACAGGCAGGTGCTCGATCGCACCAACGCGCCATCGGCGTCCGGAAAGTGGCGCGAGACCGCCGCGCGCAGCACCGCTTCGTCGCGCGCATCGCAGGGACGACGCGCGGCCGACGGATCGACAATCTCGCGCAGGTGATGGTAGCAGCCGATCTTCAAGCCGGGCACGTCGTACTCGGGGAAGCCGTAGTACAGGCCGTCAGCATTCTCCAGCACGAAGACCGGGAACGTGGCCGGTGTGTATCGCACGCGCGCCGCATCGGCAATCGCGAACCAGCCAAGCACCTGACGCTCGACCGACAGCTGCGTGCGCAACGCATCGTGCTGCGTCGCCATCCACGCGCCGGCGGAGAGGACCAATTGGCCCGCGGTGAACACGCCCGCCTCGGTGCGCACCACCACCTCACCGCCCGCCACATGCCATCCGTGCGCTGCAACATGCTCCCGCACGTCGGCCCCGTGCGCGCGCGCCAACTGCGCGTGCGCCACGATCGCCCGCTCCGGCGTGAGAAACCCGCCGTCCGGTTGCCAGACCGCGTACGCATCGTCGGCCGGACGCCAGGCGGGCACCCGACGGGCCAGCGCGGTGGCATCGAGAACCTCGTGCGACAGCCCGTGCGCCACACAGCTCGCGCGCGACCCTTCGAACACGCGCCCCCCGAGCGGCCCTACATCGAGCGATCCGGTGACGTGCAGCAGCGACGTGCCGCTGTCGGCCTCGAGGGCGCGCCACAGCGTGAACGCCCGTCGCAGCAACGGCACGTACGACGGATGTTCGAAGTAGGCGAGGCGAATGATGCGTGTCAGCCCGTGCGACGACCCGCGATCGTGACCGAGGCCGAACTGTTCGAGGGCGAGCACACGCAGGCCACGCGCGGCGGCGTGGTACGCGATGGCACTCCCCATCGCTCCCACGCCGAGCACGATCACGTCCCACTCCGGTCGACTGCGCGCGGTCGTCATGTCGCGACAATCTACCGGTCCGCTCACGCCGTGGAACGCACCCCGCACGGTCGGCGTACATTGCCGTGTCGTACCCACCCACCGCTTCGCCGCCGAGGCCCCCGTGCTGCGTCCCTCCGATTCGTCCGTTCCACCCGCCACTGGCGGGTCGCTGCCGGCTGACCTGCCGCTCCTCGATCGACGCGGGTTCCTGACTACTTCGGGTGCGGCAGCCATCGCGGCGTTGTTGACGACCGCCTGCGGCGGCGGTGACGGCGGCGGACCAACGGACGCCGGTGCGCCCGACAACAACGCCCTGCCCACCGGCGTGACCCGCGACGGCACCACCCTGCGCGTCGACATCGAACGTGTTGCCACACTGCGGCCCACCAACGGGTTCGTGATCGTCGGCTCACCCGCGACCGTCATCGTCAACCTCGGCAACGATCAGTTCCGCGCCTTCACCGCACGCTGTCCGCACGCCGGCTGCCTCGTATCGAGCGTGAGCAATCGGCGCATCGTGTGCAACTGTCACGGTTCCACGTTCGACGCCGACAACGGTGCCGTACTCGTGGGCCCCGCCTTGTCGGGGCTGCGTGCGTTCCCCGTCGCGTTTGCGAGCGAGACGCGCGTGCTCACGGTGAACGCCACGTGAGCCGCCGCCTCGAAGCGTGCAGCGCCGCCGCGCTGGTCGCCGCACTCGCACTGGCGCCGTCGCTGGACGCGCAACGGGTGACCTGCCGACCATCGCCGGGCAGCAACGAGGCCGAGTTGCTCACGCGGTACGCCGTCCCGCTCACCTTTGGTTCCGCGCTACCGAACGGCGCGCTGCACCCCGGCGAAATCGCAGTCGCGCTCGAAACCACGTGGCTGCCCACGCCGCCATCCGATGTGCGTCGCAGCGGCGAGTGCTACCTCGACAAGGCCGAGAACACCACGCTCAGTCCGGTGCTGCCGCGTCCGCGCATCGCGGTAGGCCTGCCCGCCGGGCTCACGGCCGAAGCCAGTCTGCTGCCGCCGGTGACCGTGGCCGATGCCACCCCGTTCCTCGTGGGTCTCTCGCTGGCGTACGCGCGCCGCATGAACGCCGCCATCATCGTGCACGCGCGCGTGCATGGCACACTGGGCTATGTGGACGGGCCCGTCACCTGCTCGCGCGACGCGCTGCAGGACGATCCCACGCAACCGTGTTTCGGTGACACACCGTCGTCGGACCGGTACGCCCCCAACGCCGTGGGCGCCGAGCTGTTGGCGACGCGCGCGTTCGGTAGCGACTGGTCGGCTCAACTCGGCCTCGGCGCCGTGCACGCGCGTCCGCAGTTCGATGTGAACTTCACCAACGCGTTCGGCGTGGTGGACAACACGCGCATTCGCTTCGACGACACGCGCGCGGCGCTCAACGCCGGCGTCGCGCGCCGCATCCATGAACGCGCGGCGATCGGCGTCGTTGGCTACGTCGTGCCCGGCCGAACGTCCACCGTGCGGCTTACGGGCCAGTGGCGGCTGCGCTGACGCGCGACCGCGTGTGGGCCCGACGGCTCGTGGCGGTTGCGCTGACCGCGGTCGTGCTGGCGGACCCGCTCGCGGCGCAGACCACGTCGCTGCGATTGCAGTCGGGCACGGCGTGGTTCACCGCCCGCGCCACGTTCGGACCGTTTACCGGTGTCACGAGCGCCGTGAGCGGCACCGTGTCGAGTCCCGGCACCGAACGATCCGCCACTGGCTGGGTGGAGGTCATGCTCGACTCGCTGCGCACCGGCAATGGCACGCGCGACCGGCACATGCGCGAGGCGCTTGAGACCACGACCCATCCCCGCGCACGCTTCGAGCTCGACTCACTGGTGCCTGAGGCAGCCGGGGCCACCGCCGGCGACGTGCGCCCGGTTCGCCTGCATGGTCGCTTTCGCGTCCATGGCGTCAGTCGTCCCATCACCGCCACCGGCACACTGCAGCCGCACTCGGCTCGCTCCCGGAGCATCAGGTCAGCAAGGGGCTCTCGCGCGCCCTCGGCACCATTCGCGTGCAACCGGTCGTACAGGTGCGCGTGGAGCTTGTGTTCGCGCCGTAACTTTCCGGCATGACGCATCCCGCCGCCGGTACTCGCCCCGCTGCGCACGAGCTCACGGATCTCGCCGCGCTGATCACCGCCTACTACACAACCCGCCCTGATCCCGACAATCCGGCGGAACGGGTCAGCTTCGGCACGTCCGGACATCGTGGCTCGTCCTTCACCACGTCCTTCACCGAAGCGCACATTCTCGCGATCACGCAGGCCATCTGCGAGTATCGTGCAGCACAAGGGATCACCGGACCGCTGTTCCTCGGCGCCGACACGCACGCGCT
>JALOPN010000107.1 GCA_025453875.1 Gemmatimonadaceae bacterium
GGACTCGAGAGCGGTGTGAACGACGTGGCCATCAGACGCTCACGCCAGCGGGCTCGCGAAGGGCCGCGGCCCGCGCGTCCGCGTGTGCGCTGCGGCTCCAGTCATGCTGCTGCACCGCTTCCACGTACGCCTTGGCGTGCGCGGGCTTGATGTCGGGCAGGATGCCATGCCCCAGGTTCGCAATGTGGCCGAACGGGCCGAAGGCCTCGAGCATGTCGTGCGTACGCCGCTGAATCTCGTCGATGGGCGCGTAGAGCGTGCACGGATCGAGATTGCCCTGCATCGCCACGGCGCGGTCGCCCAGACGCGCGCGCGCATCGGTGGGCGAAATGTGCCAGTCCACACCGACGGCGTCCGCCTGCGTGGCGTCGGCGATCTCGTCGAGCGCCCACGAGGCGCCCGGCGCAAACGCGATGAGCGGGACACCGGTCTCGCGCACGGCGGCAGCCGCACGCGCCAGATACGGCAACGCGAACTCGCGGAACTCGCGCGGACCGAGCGCGCCGGCCCACGAATCGAAGAGCTGAATGGCCTGCGCACCAGCGGCCACCTGCGCCTGACAGAAGGCGCCTACCGCATCGGCCAGCTTCTCGAGCAGCGCATGCGCAACCGCCGGCTGTTCAAACAGCATGCGCTTGGCGATCGCGAACTGCTTCGTGCCTTTGCCTTCGACCATGTACGAAGCGAGGGTCCACGGCGCGCCGGCGAAGCCGATCAGTGGCACACGCCCGTTGAGTTCGCGCCGCACGAGCGTGAGCGCCTCGAGCATGTAGCCGAGATCGGTGACGGGATCGACCTGTCGCAGCGCCTGCACCTGCGCGGCGGAACGGATGGGCGTGGGGAACTGCGGGCCCACGCCCTCGTCCAGCGTGAGGTGGCACCCCATCGCTTCGGGCACCACGAGGATGTCGGAGAAGATGATCGCCGCGTCGACGCCGATCAGATCGATCGGCTGCAACGTCACCTCGGCCGCGAGCGCGGGCGTGCGACACATCGTCAGAAAATCGGAGCCGGCCCGCACCGCCCGATACTCGGGCAGGTACCGACCGGCCTGGCGCATCATCCAGACAGGAGTGCGTTCAACGGGCTCGCGCCGGAGGGCGCGCAGCAGGAGGTCGTTGGCCAGAGGCGCGACGTCGGACATGACAGCAGGGAAGGGCAGGCCGCCCGCGCCAGGCGGACACCCCGCGGATCAAGGATCAGCGATCGACGGCGACCGATGCCGTCGATGTCGAAGATACCATCCGTGCGCCACGGGGCGCACTTGGCATGGGCGAATCGGCCGGCGCCGCGACGTCGGTCAATCGGGCCCGCGCCCGCACCGACGCCCGCGATTCAACCGGACGCGTGGGGGCGAACATCTCGAACAGCATCATCGTGTGCGCGTCGAGCGGCTCACCGCGCTTGACGGCCTTGCGCAGCGCCGCCATGGGCCGCGCCAGCAGCTTCGCCACGATGCGCGTGGCCGTGCGTTCCGCGACCGCATCGCCGGCCGCCCACGCGACCTCACGACGCGCCACCTCCGTGAGCGCTTCGCGCAACGGACGAATGGCGTCACGCGCGGGCATCGTCTCCACCCACTCCATGAAGTCGGCCACTTCGTCTTCGCACACACGCTCGGCCTCGGGCACCGAGTTGCGACGCATCTCC
This sequence comes from Gemmatimonadaceae bacterium, assembly GCA_025453875.1. Taxonomy (GTDB): domain Bacteria; phylum Gemmatimonadota; class Gemmatimonadetes; order Gemmatimonadales; family Gemmatimonadaceae; genus JAABRT01. The sequence goes on from JALOPN010000107.1 coordinate 1,651, forward strand.
TCGGCAGCGATGATCGGCGTGTGCAACGTGTCGAGATCGACCAGCGTCACCCCGGACAACTCGAGCACGGCCGGATCGATGTTGCGCGGCAGGCTGAGATCCATGAGCAACAGCGAATAGCCCGAGGTGCCACACGCCTCGCGCGTCCGACGCAGGGCGTCGGCCTGCAGGATCGGCGTCTCCGAGCCCGTGGCCACGATCACCACATCGGCCATCGCGGCTTCCACATGCAACGTCTCCATGGCCGCCGCACGTCCACCCACCGCGGCGGCCAACGACTCGGCCTTGGCCGGCGAGCGATTGAGCAGCACGAGATCGCGCGCGCCGAGCTTCACCAGCTGGCGCGCGGTCCGCTCCCCCGTCTTGCCGCAGCCCACGACGACGCAGCGCGCATTCTGCAGCGAGCCGAAGCGCTGATGCGCAATGGACGCGGCTTCGGCGCCGATCGAGTGCCGACCGGAGAGCAGTGACGTCTCCGTCTGCACACGCTTGCCCGCGCGCAGCGCCGTCTCGAAGAGGCGGTGCAGCACGGGCCCCGTCGCCCCGCTGTGAGCCGCCCGCTTGTACGCACTCCGCAGCTGGCCAAGAATCTGACCATCGCCGAGCACCTGTGACTCGAGACCGGACGCCACGCGAATGACGTGACGTGCCGCCTCTGCGCCGTACCGACGCGTCGCGGTGCGCAGCAGCTCTTCGCCGTTCGCGCGGGTCCGCATCCAGCGACGCGCGAGCGTCTGGATGGCCTTGTCGATCTCTGCCATGTCATCGGCGGCGACCCACGCGTACAGCTCCGTGCGATTGCACGTCGCAATCAACGCCGCTTCACGAATCGTTTCCGTGCGCGCGGTGCGGTACAACTGTGTGAGGCGCTCTTCCGACAGGTGGAATTGCTCCCGGGTCGCGACGTCGGCATGACGGAAGTCGACAGCGATCGAGATGAGCATGCGGGGCGATGGTGACGGGGGAGTGGACGTCGAACTCGGGATCAGGCGGGCGTGAGGCCCGTCAGGTGCGCGATGTTCTTGAAGAAGATGCGCACGTGCGAAAGCGGCCTCGCCTTCACCAACCGCTTGTTCATGTAGCCATCGAACGTCAGTTCCTGCACGTCGCGGTCTTCGCAGATGCGCACGAAGCGTTCGCGACGGTTGTCATTGTTGTACCAGAAGCGCTGCATGATGCCCAGCACACGGAAGACCTGCCCGTGCTCCCACATGAAGCGCTGCCGAGCGGTGCGCAGCCAGAGGGGATTCCCCGTCAGCATGGCCACGCCGGCCGCTTGCGCGGCGTAGCGACCGCTCGTCATCGCGTAGTAGATGCCTTCACCCGACGCGGGCGCCACCGTGCCGGCGGCGTCGCCGCCCACGATGACATCGCGGCCGTTGTCCCAGCGACGCAACGGCTCCAGTGGAATCGGCGCGCCTTCCTTGCGAATCGTCTCGGCGGTGTCCAGGCCGGTCGACTGCCGCAGCTGTGCCACCGCTTCGCGGAGCTTGAAGCCCTGCTGCAACGAACCCGTGCCGATGCTCGTGGTGTGGCCGTGCGGGAAGATCCACGCGTAGAAGTCGGGCGACAGCGGGCCCTGGTAATACACGTCGCAGCGATTGTGACCGAAGGCGTCGCTGTCCACGTCGGGCGACTTCACGATTTCGTGATACGCGAAGACGTGCTTCATGCGATCGGCACCGGGGATCTCGCTGCGCGCCACCGCCGACAGTGCGCCGTCGCAGCCGATCACCATCTTCGCCTTCACCTGCTGCTCGCCGCCGTGACGCGACCGACCCTCGGTGTACGTCAGAATGGGGAGTCCGTCGTCGTCGCGTTCGATCTTCACGAAGGCGCCCGTGCGGCGCTCGGCACCGGCCGACTCCGCACGCTGCCGCAGCCACTCGTCGAACACATCGCGATCGACCATCCCGACGAAGCCCTGACCGACCGGGATGTCGACCTTGTTTTCCTTGGGCGAGATCATGCGGGCGGTGTCGATGCGCGCGACGAGCAGGTCCTCGGGCACATCGAAATCCTTGAGCAGCTGTGGCGGCACCGCGCCACCGCACGGTTTGATGCGCCAGGCCCGATCGAGCAGCAGCGTCTTGCGCCCGGTCTTTGCCATCTCGTGCGCGGCCGTGGCCCCGGCGGGACCACCACCCACGACGACCACATCGAACTGGTCCATGCTCATCTGCACTCCCTCGCTCAGATCCGACCCGATGACACGTCGCGCGTCATCAGTTGTTCACCACGGCCGCGAGCATTTCGCCACGCGTCCGCATCACATCACCAGCCACGGCGTCCGACGCGCTCCGGTACGCGAGCACCGCCGAGACGAGGAAGAGCGCCGCCTCGACGGAGAACACGGCCGCGTATCCGCGCACCGGTGACCCCAGCAGCGCACGCGCCACATCCACGCCCACCCCACCAATCGACACGCCAGCGGCATACGCGACGGCCTGCGCCGCGCCGAACACACCAAGACGCAAACCGGCGCGCCCATCCTTGGCGTCGCCCGTCAGCGCCATCATGGATCCGATCGCGCCAATCGCGAACACGCCGTTGGCGAGACCGAGCAGGAACACCACCGTGCGATACAGCGAGACGCTCTCGAGCACCGGGCTCACGGCGAGCGCGACGAACATCACCGCCGACGCCGCACAGCCGGCGGCGGCCCAGAGGCGCAGCGAACCGAGCCGCGAGCCGATGAGGGCGGTCGCAATCATGCCCACGAGCACGCCGCCGTGCTGCATGCCCGCAATCTTCGTCGTCTCGCCCGCGCTCAGCCCGAAGGCGATGCCACCGAACGGCTCGAGAATGAGATCCTGCGCGCTGTACGCGAGCATCGCCACGAGAATGAACACGGCAAACGTACGCGCGACCGGCTCCTGCCAGACGTTGCGCAGTGCGTCGCGGAACTGCGTCTGCCGTTCAGCGGCGGGCACGGCCACGGGCGCTGGCGCGAGTGTGCGCAGCCGCGCCTCAAGCCCGAACAGGGTCGCGCAGGTTACGAGCACGGCCACGGCACCGACGCCGGCGGTGATGGCGAACAGCCGCTCGAAACCGAACGGGTCGAGCAGTCGGCCCGCGCTCGCGGTGGTGATGATGAAGCCGACGATCATGAGAATCCACGTGATCGCGGCGGCACCGGCGCGCTGCGTGGGACGTGCGTACTCGGAGATGATCGCAAGCAAGGGAGTGCCCGCGGCGCTCACACCGGCGCCAAGCACGACAAACGACACCGCAGCGAGTGCGATGCCGAGCCACGCGGAGGTCTGGATGAGCGGCATCGCGAGCGCCACGCCGATGCCACCGGCGGCGAGGGTCGCCATGCCGCCAATGATCCACGGCGTACGCGATCCCGTCGCGTCCGACCCGTGACCCAGCCGCGGACGCAGGTAGAGTTGAATCGCGAAGTGCAGCGCCACCAGCGCGCCCGGTACCGACGCGGGAAGTCCGAGCTCCACCACCATCACGCGGTTCATCGTCGCGGTCATCAGCACCACCACGGCGCCGATGCAGGCCTGCACGAGGCCGAGCCGGACGATCTGCACCCAACTCACGCGCCGGCTCCCAACGCGCCGCGCAGTGCGAACGCCGTCACCATCATGCCGGCCACGGAGAACGGCACACCGAACGCGCTCAGATACAATGCGCGGTCACGCGGCGATTGCACGAACCAGCGCATGATGCCGAGCTGCACGCCCATCAGTACGCCAATCGTGAGCGCGTGCCACGGTTTGCCCAGCACGAGCAGCATCGTGAGCACCACCCACTGCGGCATGAGCATCACCGCACTCGCCACGTACGCCGCCGGCACTTCGCCCAGCTTGACCGGCAGCGAGCCCACACCCATGCGGCGATCGCCTTCGATGGCCTTGAAGTCGTTCAGCGTCATGATGCCGTGCGCGCCGATTGAATACATGAGCGCCGCCATCCACACCGGCCAGGGCAGCGACGTCCCGCCCAGCATGAGCGCCGCACCCGTCACCCACGCCAGCCCTTCGTACGTGAAGCCCACGGCGGCGTTACCCAGCCAACCGTTGAGCTTGAAGCGAAAGGGCGGGGCGCTGTAGCCCCACGAGAAGAGCAGCGCGAGCGACACCGCGATCACACCGAGCGGGCCAAGCGGCAGCGCGGCGACGAACGAGAGCACGGTCCACGCGATTGCGATGATCAGCCCCCAGTTGCCGGGAATGCGTCCCGATGGAATGGGGCGGTTGGGCTCGTTGATCGCGTCGACGTGGCGGTCGAACCAGTCGTTGACCGCCTGACTCGACGCGCAGACGAGCGGACCGGTGAGGCAGATGCCGAGCGCGAGCAGGCTCCAGCGACCGCTGAGCGGTTGGCCGGAGCTGATCACCCCGCACGTGAACGCCCACATGGGCGGAAACCACGTGACGGGCTTGAGCAGCGTCAGGACGGCACGCGGGTCTGGCCGCGCGGTCACGGTCTGTAGCGTGTTACTGACACCCATGGCTGTCTAGTTTAATTGACACCACAGGATTGCGCGAGGGGCCGGGGACCGGGAAAGGCATCGATCTTCTGTATGGAATCGATCAGTCGGCGGCTTCGCCGTCGCGCTCCGCCGCGGGCGCCGCCAATCGGTGCCGACGCAGCTTGACGTACAGGCTCTGGCGGCTCACGCCGAGGACCTCGGCGGCCGACGTCCGGTTGTCGTTCGTGAGCTCCAGGGCAGCCTCGATGAAATGCCGCTCCACCAGATCGACCGTGTCGCGCACCAGGTCGCGCA
>JALOPN010000108.1 GCA_025453875.1 Gemmatimonadaceae bacterium
TGCACGCGATCGCGCACGCCGTTCACGGCGATCGTGTCGCCACGCGGTGCGTCGTACCACACGAGCGTCGCGTCGGCGTCGGCGCGCCAGCGCACCGACCGCGGTCCCTCGGCCACGGCGTCACCGCCCCACGGCACCTGTTCACGCAGCGGCAGCGTGTGCACACGCGTCACTTCGCGACCGCTCCCATCCCACACGCTGATCGTCGTGGGGAAGAAGTTGAGCGGTACCACGTACGAATACGGCGTGCTGTGCGTGGTGACGAGCAGGTAGCGTCCGTCCGGGCTCGGTGTCACATCGGCAATGATGCCGGGGGCGCCGATCGGCGTGACGGTCCCGGTGAGATCGATGCGTGCCACCTGGCTCGTTGCATAGTAGGTGAACAGCGTCTCGTCATGCGGCGACTTGAGCAGATCCTGATACGTGGCCACGCGATCCGCCCGTCCGCCCTCGGACTCCTGCAGGATCGGCCCGTCGGGGGTCGTGGGCGTGGCCGGCGCCGCACCGCGTCCGGCCGGGACAAGGCGGCAGATGAGCGCGGGTTCGGCGCCAAGCCAGCTGCAGGGCGCGCCGAGGACGGCGTTCAGGCGCACGTCGGCAAGGCGTCGCACGGCGCCGGTGGCCACGTTGGCGACCCACGGCTGGATGCGTTCGCCATCGGTGATGGTGAAGAAGATCTGCTCGCCCGACGGCGACCACGAGACGTTGGCGATCGGGGCGCCGCGGCCGGCATCGCCGGTGGGCAGCGGGATGGAGAGGGCGCGTGCCTCGCCGCCGCGCACGGGCTGCACGCTGATGCCGCGGACGCCGCTGCCGCGCGAGGGCCCGTTGGTCACCGGATCGAAGCGCAGCCCCGCGAGCCGCAGTTCAGGGGCGGCCACCTCGGCGATGCTCGGGTAGCCGGCGCGCTGCAGCAGCGCCATGCGCGAGCGGTCCGGGCTGAGCGACACCGAGGGAGTGGGGGCGGCATCGAGGATGGCCGCGATCACCGGCGGCGGCTCGCGGTAGGTGGACTGTGCCTGGAGGCTGGGGGCGGCGAGTGCGATCGCGATGACGGTCGCGCGTACGCAATGGCGTTTCGGCATGATCGTGGCGGGCGACGAGTGGAGTCGGAACGGTCGACCCCCCAAATAGGCGACGCTGGTCAGCGCTTCGCCAGCACTCGACGCGTCGCCTCATTGCTGCCGTCATGGTAAGGCCATATGCTTGAGTATGGCCACACCACGCATCAAGACCACCTACTCGCTGCCGGTCGAAACCGTCGCGGCCCTCGATCGCCTCGCGTCCCGATGGGGCGTGTCGCGGTCGGAAGCGCTGGTCCGGGCGGTTGCGTCGGTCGATGATGGCGAATCGCCCACCGACGCGTTGGCCGCGCTCGAGGCGTGGCAATCGGCCGTCGCGCTGGACGCCGCAGGCGCCCGGGCGTGGCAAGCGGCGGTTGCCGATGAGCGTGACGCGCGCGAGATCGGTGGCCCGCCGCCGGTGCGTCGCGTTGCGGAACGACGTGTCGACTGATCGCCTCTCGCGTGACGTGATGACGCATCTCGATACCAGCTTTCTCATTCGCGCGTTGCTCGCGGGCAGCCCCGAGGACGCCGCGCTTCGTCGGTGGTTGCGGCGTGGTGATCGGCTCGGCATCTCGTCGGTCACGTGGGCCGAGTTCTTGTGCGGGCCACGTGAGCCCAACCACGATCACTTCGTGCGACGTGTGCTCGGCGAGCCAGTCGCGTTCACGGCCGAGGACGCGGCGTGCGCTGCCGAGTTCTTCAGGCGTTCCGGACGTCGCCGCGGCACGCTGGCCGACTGCATGATCGCAGCGGTCGCGATTCGGGAGGGCGCCGCGTTGGCGACCGCGAATCCGAGCGATTTCGTCCGTCTGCGGGACTCGGGCCTCGTGTTGATGGACCTCGCGGCATGATAGTCGCGCGTCGTTGTGCGTTAGCTTCCGGTCTCGCACTCCACTTCCTGTCATGACCGCACCAAGCGCTCTTCCTTCGCCCACGCCCCGCGCCCTCCACCCCGAGATCGCGCGTCGTCGCACGTTCGCCATCATCTCGCACCCCGACGCGGGCAAGACGACGCTCACCGAGAAGCTGCTGCTCTACGGCGGCGCGCTGCATCTGGCGGGCACGGTCAAGGCGCGCCGCGCCGAACGGCACGCCACCTCCGACTGGCTCGCGCTCGAAAAGGAGCGCGGCATCTCGGTGACGACGTCGGTGATGCAGTTCGACTATCACGGCTTTCGCGTCAACCTGCTCGACACGCCGGGTCACGAGGACTTCTCCGAAGACACGTATCGCACGCTCGTCGCGGCCGATTGCGCCATCATGCTGGTCGACAACCGCAAGGGCGTCGAAGAGCGCACGCGCCAGTTGTACGAAGTGTGCCGGAGACGCCGGCTACCGATCTTCGCGTTCGTCAACAAGTGCGACCGCGTGGGCCAGGAACCGCTCGAACTGCTCGGCCTGCTGGAGCAGGAACTCGGGTTGCCCGTGGTGGCGGCGATGTGGCCGGTGATGGAGAACGACACGCTGCACGCGGTGGTCGATCGTCGTCGCAGCGTGGTGCATTGGTTCCAGCGTGGCGGTGATCACGGTGCGTCGCGCGTGGCCATTGAAACCACGCCGCTCACGCACGAAGCGCTCGCCGCGCACGCGAGTCGCTCCACCGTCGATCGTACGTTCGAGGAGCTCGGCCTGCTCGACGCGGCAGGGCACGCGTGGGACCCCGACGCGATCACGCGCGGTGAGCTCATTCCGCTCTACTTCGGCTCGGCGCTCACCAACTTCGGCGTGGAGCCGTTCCTCGACGATTTCCTCGAGCTCGCCCCGGGCCCCACGCCGCGGCCGATCGCGGGTGGCGAGATCACGCCGGCGCACGAGGAGTTCACCGGCTTCGTGTTCAAGATCCAGGCGAACATGGATCCGAAGCACCGCGACCGCATCGCGTTCGTGCGCATCGTGTCGGGGCACTTCGAGGCGGGGCTCACGGCCACGCTCGGGCGCACGGGCAAGCCGCTGCGCATGAACCTGCCGCAGCAGTTCCTCGCGCAGGAGCGCACACATGTGGACGACGCGTGGGCGGGCGACGTGATCGGGCTGCACGATCGTGGCACGCTGCGCATCGGCGACGCGATCTTCACCGGCAAGCCGGTGGCCTTCGCCGACATTCCGCGCTTCCCGCCCGAGCACTTCTCACGCATCAGCGTGAAGGACCCGCTGCGGCGACCGCATCTCGACACGGGGCTGCGCCAGCTCGCCGAAGAAGGCGCGGTGCAGCTCTTCAAGGCCGACCCGCAGGCGAGCGTGCCCGACATCGTGGGCGCCGTGGGACAGCTGCAGTTCGACGTGCTGCTGCACCGGCTGGAGCACGAATACGGTGTGCCGGCCAAACTCGTCTCGCTCGGCATGTCGCACGCGCGCTGGATCGAGGGCGATGAGAAAGCGCTCCTGCGGGCGACGCTCATGCGCGACCGGCAGCTGCTGTACGATGCGAAGGACCGACCGGTGCTGCTGTTCACGAACAGCTTCGCGGTGCGGTGGGCGGAGCGCGAGAGTGACGGGCTGGTGTTGAAGGAGTTTCCGGATTGAGGTCGCGTGGGCGCGTGCGCGGTTCGCAGCGTGCGCACCTCCGTCAGGAGTTGACTACCGACGAGCTCCAGTCCAGATCGCGATCACACCACAGCCGCCGCCGCCAGTCAGTGGCACGAGCTCGCTTGGCGCATTGGCGAGCGACGGATACATCTCGATTGCCATGACTTCGGCAGCGACTATGGCCTGGTCGATGCTCAGCAACTCTTGCTCGCTTCCGGCGGCGCGGTACTGACCGCGCGGATTCAGACTCGTCGCGCTCCGGGCGCTCGCGGATTCCTGCAAGAGACCGTTCAGGCGATGACCGTCCAACAGGATTGTCATCGGACACCCACCGCGTCCGAGCACGATCGCTCGGCCGTCTGCGGCGCGCTGAAGGCGGATCGACGGCAAGCCTTGAAGCGCCTGTGACACGAGCGTCGGGTTGCGTTGCTCCAGTTCCTCTGGTGTCAGAAAGCTGCCCGTGATTGCGCCGTCCTGAACGCGACGAAGTCGATCATAGAAGCCCGTTCGTGACAGCGGGGGCGTTCGATTGGCAAATGCCCGCACCGTGTCGAGTGCCGTCTGCGCGCGACGGAGGACCACGACGACCGCTTCGCCCTCGCGCCGTTCGCCAGACCCGACGAACGGCAGAAAGCCGATTCGGCGCGCCCGGAGCGTCGCCGTTCGATCGATCGTGCGCGGGAACCGCGTCACCCCCGACGAGTCCGTAACCCGGGCGGCTTCCCCCTGCACGCTCACGAGTGCGTACGGGACGGGTGCTCCGTCTGCGTCGAGGACTCGCACAACCGTCTGAGCTGCGCTCGCCCTGGTCAGCAGTAGGAGCGCACTAACGGCGAGCAGCCATGTGTGTCCGGGTCCGCGCACTCCTCCTCCTACGGTTGCGTGCCGCGCGCTGCCGCCACGATCGAGTCAAGCGTGACGGCGGTTGGGGGCGCGGCGAGCAGAAGACCATTGATCATCACGGCGGGAGTACCGGGGATGCCAATCCGTCTCCCCAGTGAACGGTGACTCTCAATGAGGCGGCTACCTTTCGCCGAACTCACACATTCGTCAAGTCCTTGCTCGTCCACCGAGTCGCCCAGAATGCGCGACCAGGGGAGTAGACCGAAATCGTCTTGACGCGCGAGGAGCGAATCGTACGCAGCCCAGAAGGAGCCGCGCGCCGCTGCGCATTCGGAAACGAGTGCCGCTCTCATGGCGAACCGATGCTGCGCGAGTGGATAGTGCAGAAAGCCAATGGCTACGTCTTCGATCGTATCAAGCCCCGCGCTGTGCAGTTCCTGTGCAAGTCGTCGGCAAGCCGGACACTCGAGATCGCTGAACTGGAGAATCCGAACCGAAGCATCACTTGCACCTCTATGACGCGCGGCTGCCCAGGCTGCTTCCCACAGGGAGTCCTCGATCACGCGGTTCAGCGCCGCAGGCGGTGCGTCCACGAACACTCGTGAACGCACGACCAGCGCAAGCAGCACCAGCAAGATGCCCACACTCACGATGTCCAACAGGAGCGACAGGCGACTGCGCGCGCCCTTCGTCATCACGAAATGAAGCCGCAGGTGACGTAGAGGGAACCCGCTCCACACCCAGCATCGGCACAGCCGGTGGCGTAGGTCTCGGCGCCGCAGAAGGTCGGACACCGATCAGGGAAGAGCCCCAAGTCGCGACACTGCTCGTTACCACCGGCACAGTTTCCGCATCCCGCGTGCGTTGAGGTCGCTCGCGCAGGTTCCGCGGTGATGATCGCGCTGACCGCCACAAGCGTGATCAGCCGGATTCCGATCCTCAGAATGTCTCGCATGGCAGGCTCCCGCCGACGTTCGGCAAGATGCCCGGGCGGGGATGCCCGGGCGGGGATGCCCGGGCGCGAGGTCCTGAACCTCCGGAGTTGTAGCGCTCGCACTTTCGTCTGTCAAGATGTTGCCGAAGTGCCCGAGACACACATCCTCACGTGTCTCGTGTCTCAAGGCGCTTGGTGTCCGCGACGAGATACAGGCAGCGAGAGCGGGCGCGGCGCTCGAATCGGTCCTCGGCGAGTCCTACTACCTTGGCCCCGCTCGCCAAGACCAGGGCGCGGTGGGGCCGCTGCAGTTCGAAGTGCTGCTGCACCGCCTCGAGCACGAGTACGGCATGCCGGCCGAGCTGCAGTCGCTCGGCATGTCGCACGCGCGCTGGATCGAGGGCGATGAAAAGGCACTCATGCGCGCGACGCTCATGCGCGATCGACAGCTGCTGAATGACGCGAAGGACCGACCGGTGCTGCTGTCAACGAACAGCTTTGCGGTGCGCTGGGCCGAGCGGGAGAGTGACGGGATGGTGCTGAAGGAGTTTCCGGATTGAGGTCGCGTGGGCGCGTGCGATGCGACGCGCTCACGTTCCGATCGCCACCGCCACCTTCCCTGCCACCTCATTGCTCTCGAGCAGCGCGCGCGCGGCCGCGATGTCCTCGAGCGGAAACGGCGCGGCCACCGGCAGCCGTACGCTCCGCATCGCCGTGTGATGACGACCGCTTTCATGAGGTTGTGGGTCGATGAAGCCGAGTGGGAGGGCGAAGACATCTTCCCGAGCGTCGATCACGACCTGAATCTTTACTTGGCATGATGTTGCTCGGGAGCGCCCCGGCTATCGCGTCATGATCAGTATGTTGCAGCCTTCGTCGAAACAGGTCGCCAAGATGCCTGCAAAGTCGCTAGGGAATCTCTGATCAAGTAGTGCGTCCGGGAGGGGAAAGCGCAATATTGGCGCGCGCGATCCCCCCCTTTCGTCGGAGCCTGTGCATGACCGAGCA
>JALOPN010000109.1 GCA_025453875.1 Gemmatimonadaceae bacterium
CTGCTCGTGGCGACGGGACGCGCCGAGGTCATGGTGGACGACATCGTGAATCCGTGGGATGCGGCCGCGTTGTATCCGGTGATCACCGAAGCCGGCGGTGTGTTCACGAGCTGGAAGGGCGTGCGCACCGCGTTCGGCGGCGACATCATCGCCACCAACGGCGCGCTGGCCGGCGTCGTCCGCGAGCACTTGCAGGAGTTCGACGCATGACGGATCGCACGTCCATCGGAGCGCACACGACCCGCGCCGGGAGTATCAGTCAATGAGCGAGTCCCTCGGTGGGATGCGGATCGCAAACGAAGCGGCACTCGACCGGCTCAACTTCACAAAAGGCAACGGCCTTGTCACCGTCGTGGCGCAGGATCACGTGAGTGGCGTGGTGCTCATGGTGGCGCACGCCGATCGCGACGCGCTCGCGCGCACGCTCGCGACGGGCGAGATGCACTACACGTCGCGCACGCGCGGCCTGTGGCACAAGGGCGGCACAAGCGGCAACGTGCAGCGTGTCGTCTCATTGACCAGCGATTGCGATGGCGATGCGGTGCTGGCACGTGTGCGGCCGGCCGGGCCGGCGTGTCACGAAGGCACCACGAGTTGCTTTCGCGATGATGCCGTGGCCGCCGATGCGCTTGGCGCGCTCGACGCGACGCTCGCCGCGCGGGCGGAGACGCTCGAGGCAGCGCTCGTCGCGGCAGGTGACGCGAAGCCCGCGAGCTGGACGCACCGACTGCTCGCCGATCGCAACCTGCGCCACAAGAAGCTCGGCGAGGAGGCGGTGGAGCTCACCATGGCGTGTCTCGACGGGGACGTCGAGCGCATCGCGGAAGAGGGCGCGGACCTGGTGTACCACACGCTCGTCGCGATGCGCGCCGCGGGAGTTGGGCTCGACGCGCTGCGGCGCGTGCTTGATGCGCGGGTGCGGTAGCGGCGACGCCATCCGGCTGCTTCACACAGCCTTCACGTTGATCGCGACGCGCTGGCTGCGCGTCAGGACGCAAGCCAGTCGGCGACCGGTCGCGACAGGAAGGCATCGAGGGAGACGCCGTCGCCACCAACGAGTAGTGTCCGATCAGTCTTGAAGGCGGCGGTGAACGCCACCGTCCCCGGATGCATCGTGGGTGCACGCGTGCTCTTCACTTCGATGGCCACCACGCGGGCACCTGATTCCGCCACGAAGTCCACCTCGTGCTGTCGTTCACGCCAGTAGTACAGGCGGCACTCACCCGAGGCCGCCGCGTTCGCGAGGTGGGCGCCGACCGCCGATTCGACGAGGCGACCCCAGTACTCGTGATCAGCGCGCGCCTCCTCGAGCGACCACGGGGCGAGCGCGCTCATGAGCGCCGTGTTGTAGACCTGCAGCTTCGGACTGGACCCGCGACGTCGCGCGACATCACCCGCGAACTTCTGCAGCCCCGTGACCATCCCGGCCGCGTCGAGCAGGTCGAGGTAATGCGCCAACGTGGTGGTGTTGCCGGCGTCCTGGAGTTGTCCGAGCATCTTGTTGTACGAGAGCACCTGCCCCGAGTAGCGGCATGTCAGGTCGAACAACCGACGCAGGAGCGCGGGCTTGTCGACGCGCGAGAGCAGGAGCACATCGCGCGCGATCGTGGTCTCGACAAGGCTGTCGACGACGTAGCGACGCCACCGTGACGGATCGTGCACCAGCGGTGCGGCACCCGGATAACCGCCGTAGTAGAGATACTGCTCGAGCGTCCAGCCGAACGCCTCCCGCATTTCGCGCAGGCTCCAGTGTCGCAAGGGCAGGAGTTCGAAGCGTCCGGCGAGACTCTCCGCCAGTCCGTGCGCGAGCAGCAACGGCGCCGAGCCGAGCAGCACGACGCGCAGCGGGCGGTCGGATCGCGAGTCTTCGTCCCACAGTCGCTTCACGGCGTCGGACCAGCCCGGGATCTTCTGGATTTCGTCGAGCACGAGCACGGCCCCGGTGGTGCCCGCCTCGAGTCGTGCCGCGTCCCATTGCTGGCTGATCCAGGCCGTGCCCTGGAGCGTCGGCCCGTCGGCACTGGCGTAGCGGCTCGGCAGGTCGATCACCGACAGTACCTGCTGCACGAGCGTGGATTTCCCGACCTGACGCGGCCCGGTCACCACCTGCAGGAATCGTCGCGGCTCGCGAAGGCGTCGCTCGAGTTCGTCGGCCAGTTCGCGGCGGTAGGGCGGAACCATTTGCGTGTTGCATTGAGTAAAAACACTCAGCGTATTGAGTATTTTGTACCCCCGGCTCCACACGCGCAAGCGTCGGGCCCCGGCCCTCCCCACACACCCTCAGGGCTTCCCCGACGCGCGCGTGCGACGCGCCTACGCATTCTCAAGGCATGTACTCCGCCGGATCGCCCCTCCGCCTGCCCTCGCTCGCTCTGGGAGGAGTCCTCATGCTCACCATCGGCTGCACCCCGCTCGCCACCTCCTTCGACGAGGCGGTGGCCACCGCCGCCGCTCGGCAGCCCGCCGCCCCGCCGGCGATCGTGACCGACGCCGACCTCGCCGCGCTGCCCGCCCCCGTCGCGCGTTGGCTGCGGCGCACGGGCGTGGTGGGTCGTCCTCGTGTGCAGAACTTCGTGGTGGACATGCACGCGCAGCTCAACCGCGGACCCGACCAGCCGTGGATGGAGACGCCGGTGCTGCAGGTGAGCTTCGTCGGGGATCCGACGCGCCTCTTCCTGCTTCGCACCCGCATGAAGGGGCTGCCCGTGACCGGTCTGCACGCCTACACGCACGATGGCGCGCGCATGCAGATCCGCGTGGCCGGCGTGGTGGACATGGTCGATGAATCCGGGGACACCTTCACCCGCGCCGAGACCGTCACGATGCTCAACGATCTCTGCATCATGGCACCGGGCGCGCTGCTCGACGAACGGTTCACGTGGCGGCCCGAGAGCGACTCGAGCGCGACGGTCACATTCACGACCGGACCGCACACGGTGTCGGCCACGCTCTTCTTCGATGCGAACGACGACCTCGTGGATTTCGCGAGCGACGATCGGCACGCACGCCACGACGATGGCGACCGTTGGACGACGCCGCTCCGAGGTCATCGCGCCCTCGATGGGCTTCGCCTGCCCACCGAGGGCGATGCAATCTGGCACTACAGCGACGGCCGACCGGCGTGGTTGTATGGTCGCTTTCGCATCCTGCAGCTGCGCCACAACGTGCCAGCAGCGGACCTGCCGACCGCCGCCAGCATCGGTCGCGCCGAACCCTGATCGCTCAGAACCGCTCGAACGCCCGTCGGTCCACGCGCAGCGCGTCACCGATGAACGCCCAGCGCACGTTGCGGAAGTACTGCACCGCCGCCAGACGAATGTCTTCGGGTGTCACGGCGCGCAGATCGTCGGCGAACGCGTTCGCCTTGCGCCAATCGCCCTGATACAGCGCCGCGCGCGCCAGCAGGTTCGCCTGATCGGCGTTGGTCTCGTTGTCGAGGAAGTAGTTCACGATGAACTGCTGCACGAGACGGTCGAGGCCGTCCTGGCTGATCGTGCCCTGCTGCAGGGCACGCATCTCGCGCTGCATGATGGAAAGCACGAAGTCGGGTTGCGTGGTCGTGACGTAGAGCCCGCCCACCGCCACTGCACGCTCCCGAAACGGCGCATCGACCGCATACGTGAGATTGAGCTTCTCACGAATCTCGGCGAAGAGCCGTCCCGAGAGCACCGCCGACGCGAGCCGCAGCGCCGCATAGTCGCGCGAGGTCGCGGGCGGCCCGGCGTAGTAGCCGAGCAGGTAGTTCGTGGGCAGTCGACGATTCACGAACGTCGCGCCACCACGCGGAATCACCGGCACCGGCGGCGGGGACCACGTGTACGTGCCGGCCGGGAGCGTGCCCAGCGTGCCGCGCACGAGGCGTTCGACCTGTGCCCGCGTGACGTTGCCCACGATCACCACGTACAACCGCGACTTCACCACGTGCGCCTGATGATACGCGAGCAGCTCGGCACGCGAGAGGCCGGCGAGCGACGCGGGCGTTCCCACCGGCGACAAGCCGTACGGATGTCCGTCGAACGCCACGGAGTCGGCGAGGTGCTCCAATAGTGCGTCGGGGCTTTCGTCGCGTTGCCCGACCGCCGTCGCGATCTGCGTGCGGACGCGCTCGAGATCGGCGCTGTCGAGCCGCGGCGCCATGAGGCGATCGGCGAGAATGGCCCACGTGCTGTCGAAGTGCGCCACGGTGCTGCGCAGGCCGAGCACACTCCAATCCACTCCAGGGCTGACCCCCACCGCGCTGCCCATCGCGGCCATGCGCGCCCGCAGCACATCGCGCGGATACTTCCGTGTGCCCTGCTCCGACGCTTCGAGCAGCAGCAGCTCGATCCCCTGCGATTCGCGTGACAGCTGCTGCGTGCCGCCCAGCAGATACACGTTGGCCGCCACGACATTGTTCGCCGTCACGCGCCGCAGAATGACCGGGATCCCCTCCACCGTGAACTGCTCGGTGAGCGAGTCCGCGTACGAAGCGATCGGGCGCGATTCGACGCGCGACACCGACGGTGAGCGCGGGACGAACTGCGCCTCGACCGCCGTACCCGCGACGCACAACGCCGCCACGCTCAGGAGCAGCACGCGTCTCATCGTCCCGCCCCCGTCGTGGCGCGGAACGGCACGCGCCGCAGTTCCTCTTCCGTGAGACCGATGGCCTGCCGAGCGTCCGGCGCAATCAGTACACCCGTCACCCGCGGCTTCCCCTGGATGTACGTACGGACATAGCGCTGCAGATCGGCCGGCGTCTGCGTGGCCATGGCGTCGTTGTAGCGCAAGAAGTAATCCACGCCCACCACACTCCACCAGAAGCCGATCGTGTGCGCGATGCTGCTGGCTTTCTCGATCCCGAACGCGCTGCTCGTCACGCGCTGGGCCTTCACATTCTCGAGTTCACGGCGCGTCACGTACCCCGCCTCGGCGAAACGCGCGATTTCCGCATCGAGCGCGGCGAGCGCCGCGCGCAGCTTCTCGGGCGTGGTCTGGCCGCTGATGGTGATCGGCCCTACGTGATTGAGCGTGTAGTAGTTCACCACGATGTCCTGCCAGAGGCCGCTGTCCACCAGCCGCGTGCGGAAGCCGCTGCCGGGCGTGTTGAGCGCATCGCTGAACACATCGGCGGCGAACGTGGCGTCCGGATCCTTGGACGCGCTCGGTCCCTGCCACTGCAGCAACACACTGGCCACGCTCACCGGCGCCTCTTCGATGGCGGCCAGCGAACCGGTGAGTGCCGGAATGGACGGAATGGGCGCCACGACGAAGGGGTCACGACCACGCGGCCAGTCGCCGAAGATCGCCTCGGCCAGTGCAAAGACGCGCGCCGGGTTCACATCGCCTGTGACAATGAGTGCGCAGTTGTTCGGCACGTAGTACAGCTGCTGAATGAAGCGCATCTGCGCCGGTGTCACGTTGCGCAGTACATCACGTGTGCCCAGTGCGTCCTTGCGGCTCGCGTTGCCGGGGTACAGCAGTGCGGTCATGCGCTGGTCGAGCGCGAAGAACGGACTCGACTCGGCCCGGTCGAGGGGCTCGCGCAGTGCGGCGGCGAGAAAACGCAGCCCGCCCTCGAGCGAATCGGCCGGCAGCGTGAGATAGTAGTTGACGCGCTCTTCCTGCGTCGTGCCGTTGTAGATCGCACCCAGCTCGCTTGCGCGGTCGGCGAAGTCCTGCGGCGTGGGATACGTACGATTGGCCTTGAAGAACATGTGCTCGTACATGTGCGCCAGGCCGGCGTAGTCGGGCGTCTGCGTGAACGCCCCGTTCTTCACGTCGATCTCGAGGGTGGCAATGGGTACGCCGTGATTCTCCACGACGATGACCTCGAGACCGTTCGGGAGCACGCGCCGTTGCACGATGCGCTCGAGTTCGGCGCGCGTCTGGGCGGCAACCGGTCTGGTCAAGGTCGCCAGCGCGAGCGGCGCGGACAGCGCCAGCAGGAGCGCCACACGGGCGCCGATGAACATTCGACAGGGAGACGCTGGCATTCGCACGGGAGACACGGGATGTTTCTGCAATGACGGATGACCTGATGCGCACCGCCGTGAGCGCGCGCGCCCTCGACGCGCTGGCCGAACAGCTCGACCCTGCCCACCTCCTGCGGCAGGCGCCGCTGGCTCCCTACACCACGTTCCGCATCGGGGGTCCGGCCGACCTGCTGTACAATGCCACGTCAGCCGATGCCCTCGCTACGGCCATCACGGCGGCACGCGCCTGCGGCGTGCCGTGGTTCGTGCTCGGTCTCGGCGCCAACATCCTCGTGGGCGACGGCGGCGTGCGGGGCCTGGTCATCCGGAACGTCGCGCGCGAACACGCGCTCACCCCCGACGGTCGCCTGCACGCCGAGAGCGGGGCGATCATGCGCGACCTCGTGCTCGCCACCGTGGGTGAGGGGTGGTCGGGGCTCGAGCATTACGTGGGGATCCCGAGCACGGTGGGTGGCGCACTCTGGCAGAACCTGCACTTCCTCTCGCCGGCGCCCGCGCGCGAACGCACGATGTTCATCGCCGAGGTCTTCGAATCGTGCGAGATTCTGGGCGAAGACGGCGTACGTCGCACAGTTGACGCCGACTATGTGCGCTTCGGGTACGACGACAGCGTCTTTCACCACACGCGCGACGTGGTGCTCCGCGCGACATTTCGCCTCGAGCGCGGCGATCCGGCGGCGCTGCAACGCATCCTGCAGGAGAACCTGTCGTGGCGCGGCGCGCGACATCCCTGGCTCGAGATCCACCCGAGCGCCGGCTCGATCTTCAAGAAGATCGCCGATGTGGGGGCGGGCCGTCTCGTCGATCAGTGCGGCCTCAAGGGGTTCCGCATCGGTGGCGCCGCCATTTCGCACCTGCACGCAAACATCATCGTGAATCTGGGCGGCGCGACGGCGCGCGATGTGCGTGGGATCATCGCGCACGCGCAGCAGGCGGTATTCGAACGGTTCGCGCAGCGGCTTGAACCGGAAATCGGGTTCGTGGGCGAGTTCTAGGCGGCCGACGCGTTCGGCGGTCGGAGCATGCTGCGCACGGTATCGGCCAGCGCGCGCGGCGTGAACGGCTTGCCGATGAACCGGTGTCCCGCGTCGAGGATCTCGCGTTCCGCCAGGTCGCGTTCGGCATACGCCGACATGACCAGCACCGGCACAGTCGGCCACTGCCTGCGCAAACGTGATACGAGTTCGGCACCGTCCATCCCGGGCATGAGCATGTCGGTCAGGATGAGATCGACCTGATCGAGCGACTCGGCCCGCGCGAGCGCCTCGTGGGGTGTGGGGGAACCGATCACCTCGTAGCCGGCGCGCTTGAGCACTTCCTCGACGATCATGCGCACCGTGGCATCGTCTTCGACGAGGAAGATGCGACCCGTGCCGATGCTCAGCCCCCCTTCGGCTGGGAGGCTACCGTTCGGGGTGACCACGTCCGCGCGACGCGGTGCCTGGATGCGTGGCAGGTAGATGCGGAACGTCGTGCCCGCACCCAGCGTGCTCTCCACCCACATGTGGCCGCCGGACTGCTGCACGATACCGTACACTGTGGGCAGGCCGAGTCCCGTGCCCTTGCCATCGGCCTTGGTGGTGAAGAACGGTTCGAAGATGCGAGGGAGCACATCCGCCGCCATCCCTTCGCCGGTATCACTGACCTCGAGCATCACCCAGTCGCCCACAGGAACGACACCGGCCGGCGACGTGAGCGGACTCGGCAGCGGCACCGTGTCGACGCGCACGCGCACATCGCCACCACTCGGCATGGCGTCGCGCGCATTCATGACGAGATTGAGGAGCACCTGTTGCAGCTGCACGGGATCGGCCCGCACCACCGCGTCCCGCGATGATACGTCGGCGTGCAGCACGATCTGCGATCCGATAACTCGCGACAGCATCAGCTCGGTTTCGCGCACGGTTTCGCACACATCGAGCAGCATCGGATTGAGAATCTGCTTGCGACTGAACGCCAGCAGCTGCGTCGTGAGCTGACTCGCCCGTTCAGCGGCACGACGAATCTCGAGCGCATGCGCGCGTGCCGAGACATCATCCGGCAGTTGGTCGAGCAGCAGCGAGGCATGCCCGACGACCACGGTGATGAGATTGTTGAAGTCGTGCGCAATCCCGCCGGCCAGCTGCCCGACGGCTTCCATTTTCTGTGCCTGACGCAGTTGTGCTTCGAGCAGGCGCCGATCGAGCTCGGACGCGAGCAGGTCGCACGCCGTGCGCAGCGCGCGCACGTCATCCTCGTGCCACGTGCGTGTGCGCTGCACGTCATCGAAGCCCATGAAGCCGAGCAATCCCTGCTCGCGACTCATGATGGGCACGGCAAGCAGCGATTTGATGTCCTGCATGGACAGCAGCTCGCGCTCGGCCTCGGCTTCGGGGGGCAACGTGGATAGATCGGGGATCACGACCTGGCGTCCCTCGCGCATCTGCCCCATCCACCAGACGAGCGGCGAGGTATCGGTACCCTGCAGGTGCTCGATCTGCGGCACGACACCTTCCGCGCACCACTCGTGCGTGTTGTCGCACGTGATGCCGTCGGGCCGAAAGCGGAAGATGTACGTGCGGTGCACATCCACAGCGCGACCCAGCTCGCCGAGCACGTCATTGACATCGAGGACATCAGGCGCCGTCAGACTGGCCGCAATGCGCGCGATGGCCGTTTCAAGCCGGAGCCGTTGCTGCAGCGCGTCGGCGTCGCGCTGCAGCGCCGCCATGTGCGCACGAAGCACCGCATCGGACGCGGACGCGGACGCCGCAGGGAAGATCTCACCGGAACGCTCCGTTTCGGGCGAGCGCCGATGCAGGGTCATGGCGGACATGATCGGAATGCGGCAGGCGGGAAACTTCGCTCGATGCACGCCGAGGTCACGTGCACGGTCACCACGCGACCTCGCGCGGTGTGCATCGAGAAAGTAACGCTTGTGCCGGCGGCGGTAGTCACAGCGCCGGCATCACCGTCACACTGAGCGCATCTGCTTCACAATTGCTGCCCGAACGTGAGCAACCAGCGCCACTTTTCGCCGCGTTCAAGCGGGCGCGCAGCCCCGAGAAACATGCTCCCCGAGAAGAACCGGAAGCCCGCATTCACACTCGAACGCCAGCCGTCGGACACTCGCGACACGGGTACGAGCGTCCCGGTGCTGTCGGCGACGAGACCGAGCCGTCGCACGGCATCAAGCGCCGCCGTTCCGGGGGCGCGTGTGATGCCACTCTGCACCCCCACGCTGAAGCCTGGTGCAAAGGCCGGCAAGATGAGCGAACGACCGAAACGAATCGGCTCGCGCCACACGGGCGCCGTGTAGAGCAGGAGACCACGCACCGCGCCGGACTGCGTCCCCGCAAACGCCTTGTACTCGAAGCCAGGCAAGCCCTGGCTGCGTCCCAGTTCGAACAGTTGCTGCGTGGGTGGTGTGTCACCGAGCAGCGTACCTGCATCAGCGCGTGCGATCGCCGTGAAGGGTCCGACCTGTCGGCGTGCCGTCACACGCGCTTCAAGCCGCACGAAGTCGAGCTCGCCAATCCCCTGCTCGGCGAACAGTCGCGCGCTCCATCCCGGCTTGAGAAACTCTGCACTGCCATCGGGACGCCAGAGCAACGTGAACGCGTTGCGCCAGTACGTGCCGGCATCGACGTGTCGATTGGCGCGGAACGCGGTGTTGCCGATGGGCGATGCCGTGAGGCGCGCGGGTGTGTCGTCGTCGCGTGCCACCCCGGTTTCAGCCCGCCATACCCACTGCCGCGCGCCGATGGTGCGCTGGACGACCGCCGTCGCAAACCGCCGATCGACGTAGTCATACTCGTCGAGTCCCGTGAGCGCCGCAAGCGCCGAACCGGAGTCGAGCGGATTGCGGAAGTCGTTGGTGATGTCGAGTCCGCGACCGACGCGCAGCAGACCACGCCACGGTCCGCGATCACGCTGCACTTCGACCCGACCACGCATCGTCCCTTCACTCCACGCGTAGCCCGCCGTTGCGCGGAGGACGGTGCCGGGCGACAGATCTCGCAGTGCAAGACGGGCCCCGAAGCCCGTGAACACGCCTTCGACGCGATTGATGCGCAGCAGGTCAGCGCCATTGGGGACGCCCCAATCGAAGCGCGGCAGGCCGACGGCGCGCCACCGATCAGGACCGATGTCTTCGAAGTCGTCGGCGTGCAGCCCTTCCGACAGCGCACCGAGCGGGTACTGCCAGTTGGTGAACGCGCGCAGCGTGTCGGCGGGCGCGAACGACAGGCGCCGGCGCGTGCGCAGCGTGTCGGGGCGGCCAACGTCGGCCGGCGTCGTCTGCGCGGCACCCGACGCCGCCGAGTCGGCCACGGCGAGCCGCAGCGCCGCGTCCTCGCGTACCGACATCGACATGAGACGAGACACGATGCGCACCACCGCGCGACCATCACTCACCATGGGGGCCGCGACCTGCAGCTCGATGCGCTGCGTCACCGGCAACCAGTACGCGCGCTCGCGCTCCGCGTTTTCATAGTCGGCGAGCGCGACCCCCTGCACCGATCGCGCAATGAGCCGCGTGAGCACGTTGCCACGCTGGGCCGGAGCCGGACCCACCAGCACATCCTCGAATCCACCGCGCAGTCGAACGAGCGCGCCCCGCGAGGCATCGAGGTGCAGTTCCCCGCGAAAGAGCGAGGCCGAGCTCGTTACATCATCGCGCGGCGAGACGAGCACCCGCACCACGGGTACGCGGCGATCGCCATCGCGCAACGTGACAATCGTGTCGCCACCACGATACGTGTACCACCGCTCGCGATCGTCCGCGAGCGGATGCACCACGGGGAGCGTATCGCGCGGCGCCGAATCGCGGGCGTTCGTGCCCACCGCTGCACCATCGCGCGGACGAGCGCGCAGCCGGTTGCCATACAACGTGGGGTTGATCCATCCGGTGCGGAATCCGCTCAACACCGACACGCCGGCCCCAAGCTGCTGCATGCGATGGCCACGAATGCGTTGGTCGTACCGACCCGTGCGATCCCACGACAGCCTGCTGGCGATCTGCTCCACCGCGCCCACGATTTCGGTGCCATCCGATCGCCGAATGATCAGACTGATCTCGGTTTCCACGTCCGCCTCGTAGCCGAGCAAGGCGGGCGGCACACGATTGCGCGCCGCCGCGACGGCCACCAGCTCGCGCAGCGCGCGCGCGGAGTCGATCGCAGCAGGTTGGGCGATGAGCGGGACCCACGCCGTGAGCGACAGGGTCAACGCAATGGCCGCAGCAGTGGCGGCGAGGGGGCGGGAAGGTGAGCGCACGCCTGTGCTACGCCCCGGCCAGAGGGAAGGTTTCGTCCCATCCCTCGGCGTTCTCACTCAAGTGGCGCTCAACGCCTCCGCCCGCTCCGCCGCTTCGGCCCACTGGTGCTCCGCCTCGTGCAGTACCGCCCGCGCCGCGCTCAGTTCGGCCCCGAGTCGTTGCGCCTCGGCCGCACCTTTCGCCGAGCCGTCGTAGAGTGCCGGGTCCTCGAGCGCGCGGGCGAGCCGGCCCACTTCCGCCTCGGCGCGTGTCACCGCGGCCTCGGCCTGCTCCATCGCGCGCACCGCCTCGCGCTGCGCCTTGCGATCATCGCGCGACTGCGCCTTGCGAACGTCGTGCGCCGACGGCGCTGCGGTGAGTGATTGCTGCTGTCGCTGTTCGCGCGCTCGTTCGATGCTCGCTGTGCGTCGCTGTTCGGCCAGCGCCTCCCACTCCGTGAAGGGGCCGGCGAAGTCGTGCAGTTGGCCATCACGCAGCTCCCACACACGCGTGGCGAGTCCA
>JALOPN010000110.1 GCA_025453875.1 Gemmatimonadaceae bacterium
CGCCGCGAGCAGTGCGCGCGCTCCGGCACGCACCAAGCGGCGCCCGCTGACGGACCTCTTCTCCACACGGCCCGCGTTTCCTACCTGATCAGAGTTTCCTTAGCGGCTGCCCGACCACATCGTTTGCGCTGTACGTTGCGCTGAGCGTTTGTACTAGAGGCTCGAAAAGCTCATCTGCGGGCCGCTGTTCGAATCGCGTGTGGGGAGTTGTGATTCCATCAGCCGCAGCAGAGTCGGCTCCTCCGTTTTCGCAGCCTGACAGAGCGAACGCAGTGGAGAAACTGAGCAGCAGGTAGAAGCCAGCTCGCTTCCCACTAAGACCTTTCGCTGGCAGCCGCCTCTGGCCTACGAAGAGCGCTACGGAATCGTCGACGCTTCGCTGCCGAGGTCGCCGCCGCCGATATTCTAACTCGCCGTTGACTACCGGATCGTCGCAAATCAAGGCTGTGTACCTCATTGGATCGGCGTGTGATCTGGATCTGGACCCGTGGAGGGCCAAGATACGAGCTGCTGAAGGCAAGTGCTCCGAGACGATTTTCGGGCGTAGACTTCTACTCTGCAAGCACGTAAGTGCGACATGATTGCGACTCGTGAAAGCCCTCGTCAGCTTGACACCCGTGTACGGAGCGCTCAGCTCCATCGGGATCATTGGTCAAATGGAGTTCCTAGGTTGGTAACGTGCAGTCTCCACGTGGGCTGGAGTGAACCGCCTCGAGACTCTTGTATTTAGTGAAGAAGTAGCGCTTTCCGACGCACCATCCCTGACTTCCTAGAGATTGGCGAGCAGGCGTCGAGCCACTTGTCAGACCAGCTTTCCCTTCGGACGGTACATCGATTCACACCTCCACCGGCGTTCCTGCACGCATCTTTGCACGACGGCACGCGTAGCGGGGAAGCAGCGAGGACGAACGACAAGTATACGAACTCGAATGAGCAGCGCGAGCGGAGACAGGGCACTTGTTCTCGGCGGTCGGCTAGCGTCCGTCAGCCAAGCTCGAGGAGCAGCGTTGTCGCGCTCCATTGACTCAGATCGTGGCTTTCGGAGGTTACTGACCACGCGTCTAAAGACTCGAAGCGGTTGGGTCTATCATTGAGATCCCGGCCCAACAGCATGGCGAGCCTCACCGGAATGGCATCTTCCGGCTTGCTCAGAGCTGTTGTTCGCATGCGAGCTGTCGCGATGATGTTGGGTCGGAATCGGGAGAGGCCTCCGCCGCCATTCGAATCCGGGCGTGCGAGTAGATCTTCTAGCGCCGACGGCGTGATCGCTTGCGAGGGGATCCGCTATCATGCTCGCGGGCCGTCTCGCTTGTGAGCCACCGATGAGCGACGTGTTGGTGAGCGCCACATTGTGACCGCGATCAGACAACTCCACAAGAAGCTGTTTGCGACACGAGTGCGACAGGCCCGCCAAGAGTCGTTGCCAGACCGCATCAGATCACACATCGGTTTCTACGCTTGTGCTGCGTGATCGCTGTTCCAGTCTGGCAGCGCCACCTGCTCCCGCGCAGATAGCCCAGGTTGTCTCTCAGCGCGGGAGCTTCGGGAGCCGGACGGCCATTCGGCGGAAGTGCACGGTCATCGCACGCGTAGGAGCACCGATGGACTCACGAGGCCCGCCTTGCGGAACCATCGCTCGATGGTGCGTCGGCCAACTCCACACTCGGCGCTCAAGCGCTTCACGGTCCAGGCGTCTCGGTTTCGTAGCGCTTCATGCACGGTGGGCTGCCATGTCACGGGCAACCGGGAAATGGCAAGCTGCAGTTCCGCTGAAACGACTGGCCGAGCTGGCGGGAGGACGGAAGCCGCCGCGGCAACGCGCTCGAGTTCCCGTGCCCATCGCGTACTGCCGACCTCATCGAAGAGTGCGAGGCCGAGTCTCGGTGCGAGACGACTCGAAAGTACGGCGGACATGAATGCGATGTCAGTCGCATCGGAGACGACGAGCACACCGTCCCACCCCGCGAGGCATTCCATGATGCGCCTCGCGTCTATCGGGGATGTGAAGCCCACACGGCTCAACGTCTCGATGGAAAGCTCTGCGAGCAGCAGCGGCCACTCGACGACCAGTACGACGCAGCAGGTATACGGGAACGCCGCGTGCAGCGATCGAAGTGACGCACCGGAACCACCATCATGCCCGACGTCCGCCGGTCGCCGGTCGCCGGTCGCCGAACCCAGCACGGCCGACGTCGCGGCCGCAACGGCGATCTCACGTTCCGGCTCCACAAGGAACTGCACGACGACACGCCGATCATTGGTCATGCAACTCACCTCATCTTGCTGTCACACATGTCGCGCACGCGTGTCGGCATCGGCGCGCGCCTGCGCCAGCCCTCACGGCAGATCGTACCACGTAAGACGTCAAGAGGTCAAGACAGCAGTCGAGGGAGGCGTGGGATCGCGATGTAACGCCGGCCACGCTCGGGATAAGACGAGAGGGTCGCCACACATGTCGTCGCATCGCGCGGCTCCGGTCCACCGACCAGGTCAGCCCACAACCAACATGGCGAGGCGCTGGCGCGAGCGCTCGCTCTCGCCCGCGCGAATAGCCGCCTACATTACACAATGTCCGTACGGCTTACGACCGCGGAAGCATGTCGACCCGATGGCGCCTGCGCGGCCGACACGAGCTCGACGCGCTCGGAGCATCCGTCGCGCCCCCTTCATATCACCGCACCGCCCTTCCCCACGCCGCGCGCCTACCCGCCTCCCGGCCCAGCGTATTCACTTCTTTGCAGAAACGGAAGCGCTTACGTTTCGGTATGACGCGGAGGATGGAGACGGCAGAAGCGGGGCGAATCGGGGGGCTGCGCGACCGGCGCGAGCTCAGCCCGGAGGCGGCCCGCGCCATGGTAGCCGTTCGCGAGGGGCGCAAGCTCTTTCGAGCCTACTACCTTACCTGCTTCTGGTGGGCCCGCCCGGACTTGACGATCGAACTCAAGGACGTCGCATGGGTCGCTGACGGTTTGCGAAAGCACGGCGGCCGGGACGCATGGCGCGCGGCGAGCAGGCTGGAGCAACTGTTGCAGCCTGAGCCTGCGCGGGGGTAGACCTTGCCGCTGACGCCCTTTCAAGCGGCCGTGCTCACACGACTCGCGCCTCAGCGCTCCGAGGAGTCCTATCTCGCGGGCGGCGCAGCGCTGCACCTGGGGGCGGACGGGCAGCGATACAGTGACGATCTCGATTTCTTTCACGCCGCGGCTGACGCTGCCAACCGTTCGTTCCTCGTTGACGCCGCCGTACTCCGTCACGAGGGGTACGACGTACAGATCGTCGCCGAGCATCGCGGGTTCGTGAGCGCCGTCGTCCGGCGCGGCGACGACTCCACGATCCTTGACTGGGCGCACGAATCGGCGTGGCGCTTCCTTCCCCTCGTGGCGAATGATGGTGGGGGCCTGATGCTGCATCCGATCGACCTCGCCATCAACAAGCTGATTGCGCTGGCCAACCGTCGCGAACCGCGTGATGTGGTGGACGTCATCTTCGCTGACACGCACATCCTGCCCTTCCCGGCGCTCGTGTGGGCGGTTGTCGAGAAGAATCCCGGGCTCAACCCTGCGTCGTACCTCGAGCAATTCCGCCGTCGCACGATCACGCCGGAGGATGCGGCGTACCTGCGCTTCAGCGGCACCTATTCCGTCGAGGACGCCGCAGCGCACTTTCGGCGCATGATCGCTGACGCGGATGCGTTCATCAGCGAGCACACGCAGCGTGAACCGGGCGTGCTGTTCCAGGATCGACGGACGGGCGCCTTCTTTCTGCCACGATCGGCTGAGGACTGGGCGCACACGCGGGAGCATCGCGGCGCACTCGGTGGCGTCGTGGCGCAGCCGCCCGACGCCGGACTGCTCTAACACCGGCGCGGCGTCCGCAGCGCTGCCGCCGGATCACCGGCGGATCGCCCGCCTGATTTGGCACTCCCATCAGTCGCCTGCACACCGTATCGCCTCGATCCCGCTGGAGGAGCAGCTTACGGGCTCACCGCCCTTCCCCACGCCGCGCCCCCACCCACCACCGGCAACGTGAGCGTCGTCCCGCTCAGATCGAGCGTGAGCTCCGTCCCCGGCGGCGGATGCAACGTGAAATCCTGATCGCTCGAGAACACCATCAGCCCGATGCGCTTGCCGGCCGGCACGATCTGATCATCGGGTTGCAGATCGAAGGTGAGCGTCACGGGCTGCCCGGGCGTGAGTGGGATGCTGCGTCGCAGCGACGCCGCGTTCTGCGGATCGGCCCACCCGCGTGTGATGATGCCAGCCACGTTGCCACGCGCGCTGTCGGGCCACGGCAACTCCACCAGCCACACCGACACGTTTGCGGCCGGCGCATTCGCCGATAGACGCAGCGTCACACGCGCCGTCCCCGACAGATGCACGGGCGCCGACAGCACCGGCGTCGCGTACAGCAACCGATGCACCGACTCGGCCGCGCGCGCGAGCTGCACGCCCGACTGCGCGACGTCATCGCGCAACGTCTCCTGCACTGGCGACGTCGATGGCGTGGTGTGCAGTCCGCCGAGCGTGCGTCCACCCGCCGAGAGATGCAGCGTGACCTGCGACGCCTCGGGGTGCGGATAGTCGGGATACGCGGTGGGCTGCTGCCGGTTCGCGCCCTCGCGCACGATGTGCGCCTTCGGATCCTGCTCGACGCCGTTGCGCACGCCGAGCAGATAGCGCGTGAACCAGCGGTTCATGAGCGGCAGCGGCGGCTCGCCGCCGTGTCCGCCCTGATGGAAGTACGTCTGCACCGGCACGCCGCGGCGCTTGAGCGCCTCGACGAGCAGCACGCTGTGTTCGGGCATCACGTTCCAGTCGTTGAACGCGTGCGCCATGAGCGTGGCGGCGCGAATGCCACCGGCCTGCGCGATGTAGTCGCGTCCGGCCCAGAAGTCATTGTAATCGCCGCTCGCGCGATCCATTCCCTGCGCCATCTCCGTGTCGCGCACGCGCGCATGGCACGCCGCACGATGCGCGGGATCGCCGCTCTGCACGAAGTCGTACAGCACGTCGATGTCTTCGCCGAGATAGCCACCGGGGCTGCGCACGAGTCCGTTGGAACGGTAGTAGCGATAGTACGAGTTGTTCGGCGCCACCGGGATGATCGCCTCGAGCCCCGCGACGCCCGTGGTCGCGGCCGCCACCGGCAGCGTGCCGTTGAACGACGTGCCCGTCATCCCCACCTTGCCGGTGCTCCACGTCGCGCGCACTTCCTCGGTACCATCGATGGTCGTGTAACCCTTCGCGCGTCCGTTCAACCAGTCGATTACCGCCTTGGGCGCGAGCGATTCGTTCGGGCCACCAATCGTCACGCACCCCTGACTGAGTCCGGTGCCCGGTGATTCCGAGTGTACCACCGCAAAGCCGCGCGGCACCCAGGTGCGCACATGTGACGTGCTGATGCTCTTGCGGTCGGCGCGAAACGGCACGCCTGCACCTAGCGGTCGCGCCGGCGCAGGCTCACCGAGCGGATGCTGCACGCGGTGAAAGACATCCGCGTTGCCGAGTGTGCCGGCGAAGTATGGACTCGTTTCGTAGATGACCGGAACGCGCAATCCGTTGGCTGTCGCGCCGGGACGCGTGACGTCCACGTGCATGCGATCGAGGCGTCCGTCGCCGTCGGAATCGAATGACGTTTCCACCCAGAGACGTTGGCGAATCCAGCGCGTGGTGTCGGCGAACGCCTCGGTGACCTGCGACTGCCCGTCGACGATGACGTAGTCGCCGGGAAGCGGGAGTGGGACGTCGCGGGCGGCGGGCGCGGAGGCGCGGCAGCCGGCGGCGATAAGGACGAGGAGAGCGGAGGCGAGAGCAGGGCGCATATGTGCCGAATGTACCGCGCGGACGCAGGGCGCGGACACATGGCGCGAGCGCTCAGCGGAGCAGGCGCGCCCCGTCCACCCTGGCGAGCCGTCGGTCGAAGGTGCGGAGCGTGTGTCCGGACTCCTGCGCCGCCGCCACGATGAGCCGATCGACCAGCCCCGGTTCAGGCGCCGCACGCGCCGCACGAAGCGCCGATGTCATGGCCGGCGAGGCGCTGACGCGGTCACTGGAGAGCAGCGCGAGCAGCGCCTCGGCCGCGTCAACATGCGGTACGCGATAGTGGTGGCGCAGCGCGAAGTAGCTCTCCGCAATCACGAGTCGATCGACGACCACTGGCTGGTCGCTCGCTTCGAGATGCCGTCGCGCCGCCTCCGCCTGTTCGGGGGGTTCGCCCACAAGGAGGCGGAGCACGACGGACGTGTCGAGCGCGTCGCTCATGGTGCGGAGCGGCGCGCGCGCCCTCGGTCAACGCTTTCGCGCACAGCGCGCATGTCGTGCGTGTCGGCCGCCTGCCCCCAGCGCCGCAGCGTCCCGA
>JALOPN010000111.1 GCA_025453875.1 Gemmatimonadaceae bacterium
GTACGTTTCCTGGGTGTACGCGCCACCAATTACCGCGGTGACGTGCCCCATGTAGCGCCCCCACTGCCCCACCGCTTCGTTGTACAGCGTGCGGAACTCGGCGTAGCTCTCGCCGGGCGTCTCCGCCACCTGCGGAATCATCTTCACGACACGCTCGAGATTCTTCATGCCGAGCTGCGTGGCGCGCACGGCATCGGCGTCTCCCACGGCTTCCGTGTTGTCTTCCGGATCGGCATTCGCATCGGCCGTGCTGAAGCGCAGCCACGGGAAACGATCCTGTTCGCGCGCCCACTGATCGAGCGTGGCCTTCTCGTCATCCGGCGTGCGCGCCGACGGAATGGGGGTGTACCCCCACTTCACCGCGAACACGTCGTACGGGCCGACCTGCGGCAGCAGCAGATGCGGGGGAATGTTGTCTTCGGGCTGCGCGACGT
This sequence comes from Gemmatimonadaceae bacterium, assembly GCA_025453875.1. GTDB lineage: Bacteria > Gemmatimonadota > Gemmatimonadetes > Gemmatimonadales > Gemmatimonadaceae > JAABRT01. The sequence continues at coordinate 435 of JALOPN010000111.1, forward strand.
AGTTGAACCGCGAGTAATCCATGAGCGTCGCGACGTGGCCGCGCATGCGCTCGAGGAATCCGCGATTGCGAATCGAATCCACCGGATACTGCGCCGACGCCTTCATGTTGTGCGGAAAGCCGATCGAGTGTCCGACTTCGTGCGTGACCACGTACTCCACCAGACGGCCCATGAGCGAGTCGGGGATGGGCAGGCGCTGCGCCCGCGCATCGAGCGGCGCAACCTGGATGAAGTACCAGTTCTTCTGCAGCTCCATGATGTTGTGATACATGTTGACTTCGCCCTTCAGGATCTGCCCCGAGCGCGGGTCGACGATCTGACCGCCGGTGGCATTGGCCACGGTGCTCGGTCGCCAGTAGATCACGGAGTGACGGGCGTCGTACAACGAGAAGTTCGGGTCCTGTTCCGCGGTCGGTGAAGCCGGCCTCGCGGAACGCCTCCTGCCACTTGTTCACGCCACTCACGATCCACGGCTTCAGCCAGTCCGGCGTCGCGGGATCGATCCAGTAGATGATCGGCTCCACCGGATCCGACACGGCGGCGTTCGGGTTCTTCTTCTCGAGCTTGAAGCGGTGAATGAAGCGCACCTGCTCGGCCTTGTGCACGGCTCGCGACATGTCATACGCACGGCTCGAGTTGAAGCCGACGCGTTCGTCGTGCCAGCGTGGCATCATCGGGACATCGGGCAACCGCAGCATGCTGAAGAGCATGCGCGCGGTCTGCGAACGCACCGGCGCCTGGGCGCCAGCGCCGCCACCGGGCCCACCGCCAGCGGCCGCCGCGCGGCCGAGTCCCGACTGCGTGACTTCCACGTTCACATTCGCCGGAAACGCCCACGTGCGGTCGACCCAGCTGCGCGCACGATTGATTCCTTCGACCGGCGCGAGTTCCGGAATGTTGGAGAGGAAGAGATCACTGACATCGACCACCGCCGCACTGTCCGCTCCGAACGCGGCAACGGTGAACGTCGCCAGCACCGGACCCTTCCGGAATCCGGACACCTGTCGCCAGATCGCCGACGTGCTGTCGGCGACGAGGTCGTGCTCCTTGGCGCGCAGCACGACACGCGTTCCTTCGCGCTCCCACTGCACGATCGCGCGCGTGCCACCGCCGAAGAAGCCAGCCGGATCCTGCAATGTCGATTCGATCGGGCGGCTGATGAGCAGCATCTCGCGCCCGAGTTCGGCCCGCGGGATCTCGAAGTAGAGGCGCTCGCCGATGCGATGCACGTGGAACAGGCCGCGCTGCGTTACCGCACGACCGGTGATGACCTGCGCATACGGCCGCGGCCCGGCTGCTGCGCCACCCGCGCCTCCCGGCGCCGGCGCGCCCGCGGCGGCGCCTGCAGCCGTCGGTGCAGCACCAGCCTCACCGCTCGGCGCGTTGGCGGGGGGTGTCGCGGTCGGCGCTCGTCGCGGTGCAGGCGTCGGCGACGGGGTGCGGCTGGAGCAGGCCGCGAGGCCAACGGCGAGACTCGCCATGACCAGAGGGAGGGTACGTCGGGACATCGGAGGAGGGCGCAAGGTCGGGAAGCGATCCACACCGGCGCCTCGCTGAGGTACGACGCGACGAATGGATGAGGGGACCCGTCGAATGTGCGGGTCGGACCCGACCGCCGCTACTCGGCGCGCCCGACGCGCAGACGCTCGCGTTCCCGGTCGGCCGCCGCCGCGTTGGCGAGCGGCCCCTCGAAGAGGTCGAGCAAGCGACGTGTGGCGTACACCTGACCCTCCGTGCCTTCGACCGTCGGCACACGTTCCCACGCGCGACGCGCACGGCCGTAGCACTGGGCGGCCTCCTCCACCAGACCGCGACGCAGGAGCAGGTCCGCGAGGCGTTGTGCGATCTCCGCGGCCGGTTGACCCGCGTACGCATACTGTTCGACCCGCAGCTGCGCGATGGCGTCATCGAGCTGCCCGCGCGCCACCAGCGCGTCAATCGCGGACATGCCGAAGTAGGAGCCCTCGGCCGCGCCACCGGGTTGTGCACCAGTTGCACGCAGGAATACGGCACCCGCACTCGAGGACAGCACGTGCACGAGCGCGTGCAGGCCGAGTCCCAGCGCGGCCGTGACCACCGGCAGCGCCACCGGCAGCGGCCATCCGATGAAAACGACGATCGGCCATCCTACCGCCAATCCGATGATTCCATAGAGGAGCGTGTGCATCACGCCGGACTCACGCGACACGAACGGAGCGCGTCACCGGCGCTCGCGCCAACTTCATCAGCGTGTGTGAGAGCATGCTCGCAGCGTAACGCGGAGGCGTGGTGGATGTGACAACTTTGCCAGACACGAGCTGGCGCGGGATGCTCTGCGACACTCGCGGTAGGTAGACGGAGCGATCGCGATCGGTTCGCGCGGCACTCAAGTTCGCGCCGCGGCAGCCGATACTGGTGGGCAGCGAGGAATGTGGCGACGGCGCCACATCCTTGTCCCACCTCGTCTCCCGCCTCCGACAGGATCTCGCGTCACCAACGGGCCAGCGCCCGTCGCCCCCCGAGCGCGATCCAACCTGTCACCGCACGTCCGCCCTTCGGCCACGCCGCCGACGGTCGCACGTCACCCCACATCTGCAATTCTGTCGTCCATGCTCAACTTCTCGAATCTCCGCATCGGGTCGCGCTTTGCGGCCGGATTTGCTGTCGTTCTTCTCATGATGATCGGCCTGTCCGGCATCAGCATTGCGCGCGTGCGTCAGATCAGCGCGAATCTGGCCGAGGTCAACGAGATCAACAGTGTGAAGCAGCGTTACGCCATCAACTTCCGCGGCAGCGTGCACGATCGATCGATTTCGCTGCGCGACGTGGTGCTCGTGACGGTGCCGGCCGAACTGGACGCTGCCATCGCCGATATCAGCACGCTCGCCGAAGCGTATGCCAAGTCGGCCGGTCCACTTGACGCGATGCTCAGCACGGCCCCGGGAACGACGGACGAGGAGCGGCGCATCGTGGCCGACATCAAGGCCACCGAAGCGCGCACGCTGCCACTGGTCGACGAAGTGATCGCGCTGCGTCGGAGCGGCGACGCGACGGGCGCGCACGCGTTGCTGCTCGCCAAGGCGCGTCCCGAGTTCGTGACGTGGCTCAAGCAGATCAACCAGTTCATCGATCTGCAGGAGGCGAAGAACAAGGCCGTTGGTGCCGAGACGGCGGCACTTGCGGGCTCGTTTACCGTGGCCACGATCGTGCTGGTATCCAGCGCCGTCCTGCTCGGCATTGCGGTCGCGCTGCTGCTCAAGCGCTCGCTCAAGCCCCTCGAAAACCTCACGGGCGTCATGGGCGTCCTCGCCGGTGGCGACCTCTCGGTGCATGTGCCGAGCGCCGAGCGTGGCGATGAAGTGGGCGACATTGCGCGCGCCGTGCAGCGATTCAAGGAAAGTGGCCTCGAGCGCATTCGCGTCGAGGCAGAGGCACGCCGTCAGCAGGAAGCGATGGATGCGAAGCTCAAGGCGAGCGAAGCGGCCTTCCAGGCCGAGCAGCGGCAGGTCGTGGACACGATGGCCGATGCACTGACCCGACTCGCACAGGGCGACCTGACGGTGCGCCTCGCGGTGGACGAGGCCTCGAGCTACCGCGCCCTGCTCAGCGACTTCAACACCGCCGTGGAAAATCTCGCCGAGCAGCTCAGTCTCGTGAGCATGGCCGCGGAGCAGGTGTCGCACGCTGGTAGCGAAATCACCTCGGGCAGCCAGTCGCTCGCCAACAGCGCGAGTGATCAGGCCGCGACGCTCGACTCGGTCGCGTCCAAGGTGCAACAGTTCGCCGCCATGGCGCGACAGAGCGCCGGCAGCGCCGAGCAGGCGCGTGCCCTGTCCGCGAGCGCCCGGCAGCACACGAGCGAAGGATCGGCGCGCATGGGACGCTTGACGGAGGCCGTGCGCGACATCCAGCAGGCGAGCACCGAGACGGCCAAGATTGTGCGCACGATCGAGGAGATTGCGTTCCAGACCAACCTGCTCGCGCTCAACGCGGCCGTCGAGGCGGCGCGCGCAGGCGACGCCGGCCGCGGGTTCGCAGTCGTGGCAGAAGAAGTGCGTGCCCTCGCGATTCGCTCGGCCGAGGCGTCGAAGAACACGGCCGCGCTCATCGAGCGTAACGTCGAGAGCGCCGAGCACGGCGTCCGCTTGAACGCCGAAGTTCTGGAGTCGCTCGGTCGCATGGATGCCGAGGTGCAGCGCGTGGCGGGCGTGATCGCCGAGATCTCCACCGCCGCCGAAGAGCAGGCGCGCGTGGTGGCGGATGTGAATCTTGCGGTCGATCAGATGAACGGCGTGACGCAGCAGGTCGCGGCCAACGCGGAAGAATCGGCGAGTGCCGCCGCCGAGCTCGAGTCGCAGGCGCGCACGCTGCGGGACACGGTGGGCCGCTTCACCATCGCGGGTTCACCGAGTGCGCCGCGCCGAGCTGCCACGAACGCGCGCGGTGTGGGGGCGACGCGGACGAGCAGCGCACGTCCCTCGCGCATGGCGTCTCGCGCCGGTACCACGCGTCAGGCGTCTCTGAGCAACGCGTGGGTGTCGAACAGCACCGCCACCGCGCTGGCGGACGACGGCGACATGGACGTGTTCGGCGCGTTCTGATCAGAGGGCGTCATCACACCGCGCGGGCGTCTCAGCCAACGAGCTGAGGCGCCCGCGCGGTGCGTTCGGCCATGGGCTCCTGCGTCGCAACGCGTGGCGGCGGTGTCCGGCGACGACGCCACCACGCAATCAGGCGACGCCACGAGAGCGCAAGACCGGTCCACACGAGAAACACGCCACCCAGCGACGCGAGCGTCGCGACGAGTTGCCCGGTCCACCCGAACACTTCGCCGGTATGACCGAAGCGCACCCACGCGCGAATCTTTCGGCTCACACTGAGATCGTCGTACCCGCTCGTCGTGATCGGCGTTGCCGTGCGTGCATCGAAACGCAGAGTGGTTCGCAGGTCCGGTCGGTAGGTGTTGCCAGCCGCTGCGGCAACCGACACCACGGAATCGCCAACCGACGGCAGCGTGATGGTGAGACTCTGCCACGCGGGCACCGAAGCCATGGCCGCGTCGGCGAACTGCTGCAGCGGCGCATGCGCCGGCGCGACGACCGACGCGCTGTCCATCACACGATCACGCGAGCGCGGTTCGGTACGTTCGCGCCGCGTACCACCGGCTGCGGGTTCCGATGCCGAGGCGAGCGCTTCCGTTGCCGCCGCGCGTTCCTCCGCGTTGCCGGCCACACGATCGAGCCAGAGACCGGGCCACTTGTAGCTGATGAACACGCCACTGGCGACCACGAAGAAGAGCGGGATCGCCGACCAGAAGCCGATCGTGTTGTGCCAGTTGAAATCGCGCGCCTTCGGCGACAGACCACGCCGGAACCAGAGCACGTTGCGTACCGCCGTCCACGTGAGGCGCTTGGGCCACCAGAGCCACAATCCGGACAGCACGATGAGCAGGAACGCCAGATTCGAAGCGCCCGTCACGGCCTTGAACCGCTCGCGCCACTCCCCGCCCTCGGCGCCCACCCAGCGATGCCATCGACGGAGCGCGGCCATGGCTTTGCGACCCGTGCTGTCGGTCGGTGGGGACACCGTCCCCCCGCGGTACGGGTCGAGCAGCAACGTGCCGCGCTCTCGATCGCGGAACCGCACCGTGACCGGCTCGGCGGCGTCGGCGCGCAGCGCAATGCTCGTGACCTCCGCGGGTGCGACGTCTGCTCCGGCGAGCAGGGCGTCGATCGACTGGCGCTCACCCGCGGCGGGCACCTCCACACGAGGCGCGCCATCGAGCCACGCGATGGTCTGCCGCTCGAAACCGAGCAGAACCCCGGTGATGGACATCAACAGGATCACGAGGCCGGCCGCCACGCCGAGGGTCAGGTGAGACCAGAACAGCACGCGACGGAGGAGAGTCAGGGCGGAGCGCATGAACGGTAGTTGAGAATTGTTCTCAGATGACACGCGCTCAGGCTAATCGTTTCCCGATGAATCCGCTAGGGATTACCGCAGCGCCCCGAAACGACGGAACGGCCGCAACCCGGCGAACCGGATCACGACCGTCCGTCTTGCCTCCCCCCGGAGGCACTCCTTCCTACAATCGGATTACTCGCACGTCGGGCGACCCATCGGCAGCGGCAGCGAGCACGTCTTCGTCTCGCCGTTCCGCGTGATCGTCAACGTCGCCGTGGCCGAACCGTCGTACGTGATCACCTCTCGCCATGTAGACACCTCGGGCGCCTGTCCGGTCACAGTCACGGTGGCACGCATGCTCCGAATGACCGTGCCCGCCGTCGGGTAGCTGCGGCCGCTCTCGCGCACCGGAATCACCACGCCGCGCACCGTGTCGCCCAACACCCGGTCGGCCACGAAGGCCCCCGCCGAGCCGATCCCCTCGACGCGCTCGGTCCCCGCGCTCGTTCCCTCGACGCGCCGCTCCGTGCTCCCCTTCTGCAACCCGGTCACCAGACGATCGCTCACGTGACGCACCGTACGCGTGCTGCTGTCGCGACGCACCACGGTCCCCGAGACCTCGGCGTGCGTCTGCATGCTGAACGTCGTCGAGTCGGGACGACGCTGCACCGTGCCGGCCTGATCCTTCCAGATCACCCAGCGATCGACCGTGAGCCCGTTGCGTTCACGCGTCGACGTGCACTCCGCACGCTGCGC
>JALOPN010000112.1 GCA_025453875.1 Gemmatimonadaceae bacterium
CGGTTTCTGGTGGACGGGAATTTCACGCTGCTCTTCGTGACGCACGACCGCGCGTTCCTGCGCTCGGTGGCGACCCGCATCGTGGAGCTCGACCGCGGGCGGCTCGCCGATTGGGGTCCGAGCTACGACACGTACCTCGAGCGGAAGGCGCAGGCGTTGCACGCCGAAGCACGCGAGCGCGAGGAGTTCGACAAGCGACTCGCGCAGGAAGAGGTGTGGATTCGCACGGGCATCCAGGCGCGCCGCACGCGCAACGAGGGGCGTGTGCGCGCGCTCGAGGCGATGCGGGTGGAACGTGCCGGCCGTCGCGAGCGCGAAGGTACGGCGGCGCTGCAGCTGCAGGAGGCGGAGCGGAGTGGCCGACTCGTGGTGGAAGCACGCGACGTGACCTTCGCGCACGCGGGTCGCCCCATCGTGCAATCATTCTCCACGACGATCATGCGCGGCGATCGCGTGGGGCTCATCGGTCCGAACGGTGTGGGCAAGACCACGCTGTTGCGTCTGTTGCTGGGTGAGCTCGCGCCGCAGCAAGGCGCGGTGCGACTCGGAACGAATCTCGAGGTCGCCTACTTCGATCAACTGCGTGCGCAACTCGATCCGCAGGCCACGGTGTTCGAGAGCATCGCGGATGGCGCCGAGTTCGTGACCGTGGGTGGGCAGCGACGCCACGTGCACGGGTGGTTGCAGGAGTTCCTCTTTGCGCCCGACCGCGCCCGAACACCGGTGCGTGCACTCTCCGGAGGTGAGCGCAATCGCCTCCTGCTGGCGCGGCTCTTCACGCGCACGTTCAACCTGCTCGTGCTCGACGAGCCCACGAACGACCTCGACGTCGAGACGCTCGATCTGCTCGAGGATCGACTGCTCGAGTTCGGCGGTACGATGCTGCTCGTGAGTCACGATCGTGCGTTTCTCGACGCCGTCGTCACCAGCACACTCGTCTTCAGCGGTGACGGACGCGTGCTGGAGTACGCCGGTGGCTACAGCGATTGGGTGCGGCAACGGCCGGCCGCTGTGGTGCCGCGTGCCGCCTCGGTCGCCGAGAAGCGCGCGGCAGCCCCCGCGACGCCACCGGCAGCGGCCCCCGCCCGCAAGCGAAAGCTCACGTTCAAGGAGGCGGCCGAACTCTCCGAACTGCCGGCCCGCATCGACGCGCTGGACAGCGAGCGCGCAACGCTCTACGCCACCCTCGCGCACCCGGACACGCATCGCGATCCGCAGGCATCGCAGGCCGCGCAGGCGCGGCTTGCACACGTGGACGCCGAGCTCGCCGAGGCGATGGCGCGCTGGGAACTGCTGGAAACGATTGCGGCGGGGACGTACACTCCGTCATGACCAATCGTCGCGATTTCCTGAAGACGGGCGGCGTCGCACTCGGTGCGCTCGCGCTCGGGCCCGATGTGTTGCGCGCCGGCGACTCCGCGCGCGGACACATCGCGACGCCCTCCGGATACCGTCCGCTGCCGCCGGTGGTGACCGATCCGGCCACGCGTGAGCTCATGATGGAGGCGCTCGACGCCGCGAAGCGCGCGGGCGCGGGCTGGGCCGACGTGCGTATCGGCCGCAATCGCAACAACAGCGTGAATACGCGCGAGCAGCAGGTCACCAACGTGGTCGAGAGCGACACGATGGGGTGCGGCGTGCGCGTGCTGGTGGATGGCTGCTGGGGCTTCGCCGCCACTCAGGTGCTGACGAAGGCGGGCGTCGGCGGCGCCGCGCAGGAAGCGGTGGCGATCGCGCGCGCGAACCGCATCGCGATGGCGCGTCGCGTCGAACTCGCACCGGCGCCATCGCTCGGTGATCGCACCTGGCGCAGCGCCTACACGATCGACCCGTTCACGGTGTCGCTCGAGGAGAAGGTCGGGCTGCTGCTCAAGGCCAACGCCGAGGCGATGAAGGCGCGGAACGTGCGCTTTGTGACGTCGGGGCTGTCGTTCGTGAAGGAGGAGCGCAACTACGCGAATACCGACGGTTCGGTGATCACGCAGGACTACGTGCGCAGTTGGGTGACGCTGGCCGCGACGGCGGTAGCCAACGGCGATTTCGCGCAGCGCGGTCCCGAAGTGGTGCAGCCCATGGGGCGCGGTTGGGAGTACGTGCTGGAGGCTGACGTCGCCGGCAACGCGCTCAAGTGGGGCGAAGAGGCGGCCGAGAAGCTCACGGCGAAGTCGGTGGATGTGGGACGTTACGATCTCATTCTGCATCCCTCGCAGCTCTTCCTGACCATTCACGAATCGCTGGCGCACCCCACCGAGCTCGATCGTGCGATGGGGTACGAAGCCAACTATGCGGGCACGAGCTTCATCGCGCCGCCGCGGGACGTGCTTGGCAAGCTCAAGCTCGGCCCCGAGTTCATGAACCTCGTGGGCAATCGCAGCGAGGAGGGGGCGCTCGCCACCATCGGCTACGATGACGACGGCGTGCAGCCGGACGAATTCCACATCGTGAAGGACGGCGTGTTCAACGACTATCAGACCACACGCGAACAGGCGCCGCTGCTCGACTGGTGGTACACGCAGCGCGGCCAACCCCTGCGCTCACACGGGTGCTCGTACGCGCAGAGTTGGGCCGACGTGCAGTTCCAGCGCATGCCGAACGTGTCGCTGCAGCCCGGCGAGCGGGACCTGTCGTGGAACGATCTGATCGCGGCGACGGACCGTGGCATCGCGATGATCGGCCGCGCGTCGTACTCTATCGACCAGCAGCGCTATAACGCGCAGTTCGGCGCGCAGCTCTGCTACGAAGTGCGCAACGGGAAGATCGTGGGACAACTCAAGGATGTCGCGTATCAGATGCGCACGCCGGACTTCTGGAACGCGATGGACATGATCGGTGGCAAGTCGAGTTACGAATTCGGTGGCACGTTCAACGATGGCAAGGGACAACCGTCGCAGGCGAACGCGGTGAGCCACGGCTGTCCCCCGGTGCGCATCCGCAACATCAACGTGATCAACACGGGACGGACGCTGTGACGCGCGCGTCACGGTGGGCCGACGTTGGCGGCGTGATCTCGCGCGAGGAGGCCGAGGCGCTGGTGGGGCGCGTCGTGCAGCGCTCGTCGGCCGATGCGGTGAGCGTGTCGGTGCAGAGTGCGCGCGAGACGAACCTGCGCTTTGCCGACAATCAGGTGTCGACCTCCGGGACGACGACGAACACCACGTTGCGGGTGCAGAGCGTGTTCGGCAAGCGCCGCGCCTCGGTGGTCACGAACGACCTGAGTGACGCGGGCGTGCAGCGCGCGGTGACGCAGGCGGAAGCGATCGCGCGACTCGCGCCGGAGGATCCCGAATATCTCGGGGAGCTGGGGGCGCAGTCCTACGAGGCGGTGCCCGCGTGGTTCGACCGTACGGCCGAGCTGAGCGCCGAGGATCGCGCCCGGGCCGCGCTCACGGCGCTCGCTCCGGCGCGCGAGGCAGGCGACCTCACCGTGGCGGGGTACATCGTGTGCGAAGCGAGTGCGACCGCGCTCGGCAACAGCGCGGGGCTCTTCGCGTATCACCGGGGCACCAACGCCAACTACACGCTCACCGCACGAACGAACGACGGCACGGGCTCGGGGTGGGCCGCCGCGGAGGCGAACGACTGGACCGCGATCGACTTTGCGGGTGTGGCGCGCCAGGCCATCGACAAGGCGCGTCGGTCACGCAACCCCGTGGCGATCGAGCCGGGACGCTACACCGTGATTCTCGAGCCCGAGGCGACGGCCAATCTCGTGTCGGTGATGACGGGCGCATTGCAGGCGCGCAGCGCCGACGAGGGACGCTCGGCGTTCGCGAAGGCGGGCGGTACCAAGGTGGGCGAGCGCATTCTCGACCCGCGGGTCACGCTGCTGAGCGATCCGCGTGATCCGCTGGTGCTGGCGGCGCCGTTCGATGGCGACGGGCTGCCGCTTGGCCGCCAGGTGTGGGTGCGCAACGGTGTGTTGGAGCAGCTCGCGTACACGCGCTACTGGGGGCAGCGTCAGGGACGTCCGGCGAGCGGCGCGGCGAACTCGCTGCGCCTCGAGGGCGGCGAGGCGAGTACCGCCGATCTCATCGCGAGCACGGAGCGGGGGGTGCTGGTGACGCGTCTCTGGTATCTGCGGGCGGTCGATCAGCGCACGCTCGTGCAGACAGGACTCACGCGCGACGGCACCTTCCTCATCGAGGGCGGACGCATCGTGCGGTCGATCAAGAACTTCCGCTTCAACGACTCGCCACTCTTCATGCTGAACAACCTTGAAGGACTGGGTCGCGCGGAGCGCACAGCGGGTGGCGGGCGCCTGGTGATGCCCTCGCTCAAGGTGCGCGACTTCAACTTCACGAGTCTGTCGGACGCGGTGTGAGGCGGTGGCACATCCCTGTCTGCATCCGACGCTGGTCATGCTGTTGTACCGGCGTGTAGGCGTGGTATGATCTGGCCACTGATCCGGGGCTGCACCACTGCGATGTTCGCCGTGACGTTGCTCGCGGGGTGTGACGCGCACCCCACGGCATTCTCGGACGAGGGGCTCCGCATGGAACTCGTCGTGTCGCGTACCGAACTCGTCGTGCCGCGCGATAGCGTGCTGGTGCGCGTGATCGCCACCAATACAACGCGGTGGCCGCGCACCATCCCGGTGATGGGATGCGATGTCAACTTCCGGCTGTTCGATGCAACGGGTGCCCACGTGTCGACGCCGGGACGCTGTCTCTACCGTATCGACCACGTCCTGCTTCGTCCCGGTGAGCGTTTCGAGCAGGCGGTCGCCTGGGGCGGAGAAACCGTGACGATCGGTGCGGCGCGCACGCCCACGTACGTCGCACCCGGCACGTACGAACTCCGTGGCTTGATCCACGGCAGCGACCTGTTCACGGACCGCATCAGGCTCGTGGTGCGGGCCGCTGGCGACTGACGCTCAGCGCACCAGCGCCGCCGTCGCCGTTCGCACGCCCACCCCGGGCTCGGTCCACGCGAACACCAACTGATCGCCGTGTCGCACCATGCGCGGGAAGCCGCTCGCGCGCGCCGCAGCCACGGTGGCCACCGTCACGGCGTCGGACTGCGCGCCGTTCCACGCGATCCGGCGCACGCGCACGGCCGAGCTGTCCGCACCCGACCGTTCCATCCAGAGCACGAGCGGCTGCGCCGCGTCATCGAGCACCACACTCACGCGACCGATCGGATCGCCATCGTCCACTCGGACCGGCGCGCTAAAGGTTGCGCCGCCGTCGACGCTGAGCGCGACGCGCACGCGGGCCGTATCCTGCGCGCCTGTGAACCACGCGACGGCCACGGTATCGCCGAAGGCCGCAACCGCCGGACCATTCACCGGACACGCGTCGAAGACCCAGTTGTCCGCGTGCACGCGCGTTGGCGCGGTCCACGCGCCGTTCACTTCACGCACGATGGCAATGTCGCGCACTTCCTCGAGCGAGCGATCGCGATACACGATCACGCGTCCGGAGCGCGCGCGGGCGCTGGCGGTCTGACAGCAATCGCAGGTGCGCGCGTCGAGCAGCACGTTGGGGGCCGACGTCTCATCGCGGCCGAACGTGGCCGTACGCACGGTCATTTCCCGCGCGCTGTCGGGCATGGCCGTCTTGCGTCCGTCGAGCCACACGGCGCCGACGCGATCATCACCATCGGCCCACAGGGATACGAAGCCGTGCTCGGCGAGCAGGCCATCGTCGTGCGGCGTGACGGGGGCGTCCCACGTCGTCCCCCCATCGCGCGAGCGCACGAGACGAATCCCGTAGGCGTACGTCCCAGTGCCTTCCTTCTCGAGCCAGTGCGCGACCAGATCGCCGTTCTCGAGCGCCACGATGGCCGGAAAGTCGGCCCAGTTCACGAAGAATGGGCGGTCGCGGGCGATATCGCGTGACGCGCTCCATCCGCCTTCATGCCACGACAGGAATCGGAGCGCGTGCCGCGCGCTGTCGAGACGCGCCGTCACGCTCAGGTGCACGATGCCATCAGCGCCGACGGCCAGCGTGGGGAAGCTCGCGTTGGGCGCCGTGAGGTCGGTGGCGACGGTCGGTGTGCCAATCGGAGCGGGCGCACGATCAGGTGCGGCCCGGTCACAGCCGAGCGTGCCGAGCAGGAACAGACTGCAGGCGATCGGAATCGCCGAAGGAAACGCGGACATGGCGGGAGCGATGGGGAGGGACGGCACCGCGAATACGGCACGTCGAGGCGATCCGTTGTGTATCCTACGCGCGGTTCCCGTCGCTGCATCTCCCGGAGGTTCTTCTGCGCGCACTCGCGGTCTTCTGCGGTTCACGATCTGGCCATGATCCGGCCTTCACGGCGGCCGCGGCCGCCCTCGGCACCCTCATGGCGTCCCGCGGCGTGGCGCTCGT
>JALOPN010000113.1 GCA_025453875.1 Gemmatimonadaceae bacterium
GCGATCATCGAACCACCGTCGATGAGCGGCGGCGTGTCCCACGTGCCCACGAGGCCACCCCATGTGCGCTTGCCCACGAGCGGGCCGAGCTTTCGTCGCTTGAACATGTACGGCATGAGATCGCCACCGGAGCCTGCCATTTCGTTGATGATCATGACCTTGGGCCCCCAGATGCCGGCGGTGGGACTGGTGAACGGGGTGCGATCACCGACCGGGTTGTTGAAGTAGCCGTCGAAGTCGCGCTGCAGCACCTCGATGATGTAGTCGGCCGCCGAACCACCACCGTTCCAGCGTTCATCGATGATCACGCCCTGTCGATCCTGCTGCGCAAAGAAGTAGCGATTGAAGCTGGTGTAGCCGGGCTGTCCGGTGTTCGGCACGTACACGTAGGCGAGCGTCCCCTTCGACAGGGAATCGACGAGACGACGATTCCCTTCCACCCACGCGCGCGTGCGCAAACCGCCTTCGTTGGCGATCGGTACCACCGTTACGCGCCGAGCGCCCTCGAACGTTGGTGTGCGGCTGAACGTGAGCACGACCTGCCGATTGGCCGTGCCCTCCAGTGCGCGATGGATGTTGTCGGTGCCGCGCAGCTCGACTCCATCGATGGCCAGCAGATAGTCGCCCTCCCGCACGTCGAGCCCCGGGCCGGCGAGCGGGGCACGCAACTCCGGATTCCAGCTCTCGCCCGTGTAGCGCCGCGCCAGGCGATACCGATCGTTCTCAATGCGCCAATCGGCGCCGAGCAGTCCCACGTTCGAGCTGGGGACCTCCGGGAAATCGCCGCCGCTCACGTACGAGTGGCCCACCGCGATCTCGGCACCGAGCATGTCGAGCAGGTACGTGAAGTCGGCGCGGTGTGCGACATGCTCCAGCAGCGGGGCGTACATCGCCTTGGTCTTCTCGTAGTCGGCGCCGTGCAGGTTCGGCACGTACAGGTACTCCCGCTGGTTGCGCCACCCTTCGGTGAACATCTGCCGATACTCCGCACGTGGATCCACCTGCGCACGCAGCGTGGCCGCCACGCGGCCGGCGCCCGCGCTCGGTGCGGGGCGGTCGGTGTCACCAAGCGTGAGCGTGGTGCCGCTTCGCCAGAGCAGCTTCTTGCCGTCCATTGATACGGTGTACTGCTGCACACCCGTCGTGTACGGCGCGGCGCGCCGGTCCTTCAGCACGTAGCGATGCAGCGTCGCCCCGCCGCCGCCACCGCTCACGCCCGACGCCGGCACCGCTTCGAGGAAGAACACCGTGCCGGACGGTCCCGCCTGCAGCGCACTGTAGTCGCGCGGCGTCACGTCGAGCGAGAGGATGCGATCGGCGAGGCCGTCGAAATCGATCGTGACGGTTGGTGTCGTCGACGCGCCTGTCGCCGTCCGTGCCGCGCCGCCCGTCGATGGTGTGCTCGCCGACGCCGGACGCGACAGTCCCGGATCCTCGTCGCTCTCGAGCGGCAGCGGTGAGGACTCCGAGGCGCTGAGCACGGCGAGGTAGAGCGCCCGCGTCACCGGCCGATCGTACGACGTCATGTCGAGCCATCCAGTGCGCAACGCGAAGTTGGTGGACGCGAGGAACCAGAGATACTTGCCGCTCGCGTCCCACGCGGGTGACATCGCGTCGCTCAGGCCGTCGGTGAGCTGTCGTGTGCGCTGGGTGGTGACGTCGTACACCCAGATGGCGCGCAGCTGCGTGGGCAACCGCTTCACGTACGCGATGTAGCGTGAATCGGGGCTCCACACCGGATCCATCGAACGCTCCGGCACCATGTACTGATCGGTGTCGAGCCGCTGCGCGCGGCCGCTCGCCACGTCGAGCAGCCAGAGATTGAGGTGCGTGTCGGTGAACGTGAGCTTCGTCCCGTCGGGCGACCACGCCGGCGTGTAGTAGAAGCTCGGATCCGGCAGCGTGATGACGCGGGTTGCGCACATCGCCCTTCTCGGCGGGGATCGTGAACACGTCGCCACGCGCCTCGGCGGCGATGCGCTTGCCCGTCGGGGAGAGCGCGATGTTCGTGAGTCGGTTGGTCACGTCACGCCACTGCGGCACGAGCCACGGGAAGTCGCCGCGCACCGTGATGTCCACGCGGCGGTGCTGACGCGTTGCCGGATCGAGCAGGTGCAGCGAGCCCCCCTGCTCGAACACAATGACGCCGCCACCGGCGTCCAGCGCCTTCACGTCGAAATCGGTGAAGCGCGTGATCTGCGTGAGCTGCTTCGTGCGCGTGTCGTACGCCCACACGTTGCCGGCCCAATCGCGATCAGAGATGAAGTACACGACGTCGCCAATCCAGACGGGATCGATGTCCTTCGAATCGGTCCAGGGTGGCGTTTCGAGGTCGTACGTCGCGAGGTTGAGAATCCAGATGGGGCGATTCTGTCCACCACGATAGTTGCGCCACTCGTCGTCCCATGAGGTGGCCATGCGGTATGCGAAGCGCTTGCCATCGGGCGAATACTTACCCTGCCAGGCGCGCGGCATGGGCAGCGCGCTGGGCAATCCCCCGTTGGTGCTCACGCTCCAGAAGTTGACGGCGCCGCTCGGCGCGGCTTCGCGCGCGGAGGAGAACACGACGCGTGCGCCATCGGGCGACCAGCCTTGCACCAGATCGGCGCCAGGATGCCAGGTGAGGCGCCGCGGCTCACCGCCATCGACGGGGACGACATACACGTCCGTGTTGCCGCCGTACTGCCCGCTGAAGGCGATCCAGCGGCCGTCGGGTGAGAACTTCGGATTCGATGTCACGCCCTGGAACGACGTCAGGCGGCGTGCGTCCCCACCGTCGCGACCGACGACCCACAGGTTGTTGGCGTAGGAGAACGCGATGTGCTGCGCGCTGACCGTGGGTTGGCGCAGCAGGCGGGTCTGGGCGGGGAGTGTGGCTGGACGGGCCAGCCAATGCAGCGCGATGACCACGAGGCTCGCGCGCGCATAGAGGGAGTAAGTGGGGTTGGCCATGCGCGATCGGGGTTTCGGAAGAGGGGAGGCGGCCTCACGGACGCTGTCGCCGGTGCTACGCCGGCACAAGATGCAGTCGCGCGGCGAGGAGGGTGAGCGTGCGGAGTCGGGTAGTGAACCTTCCTCCGGAACGGACTACTGGGTTGCGCAGTTTGGGGCGAAATCGTACGTTCGCGCTTCGAGGCGCTTCGAGGCGCTTCGCCGAGGGGCCAGCGCCTGTCACCGACGATTCCGGAGGATAGATGCGCGCGCGATCACTGAGTGGCTTGCTTGCCCTCGCACTTCTGCTCACCCCCGAGGCCGCGCGGGCGGCCCGCCTCTCCACTGACGAGACTCTGTCCTCGTTTCGGCTCTTCCCCGAATCCCAAGGGCTCGGGACTGAGTGCAAGTTGTGCTACGACAAACAGGTCGGGATCTTCTTCTTTACCTACTACCACAAGTTCAGCGGCGTGGCGAGTGATCTGTTCGCGAACGAAGAGTCATGGGAGCAGCGAGCTCCCGCCTACTCGCTGGTGAGCTGGATCAACGAACGTACCGCGAGGTTCTCGGGACCGAGTCCTGATGATGCATCGAACGCGCATCCACTGCCGCTGCTTCGCGGTGCACACGACGACGATGAGGGTGGCGAGTGGGTTGAGGTCGGTTACAAGGAATGCTTCCTCGGTTCATGTCACCCAGACGAATCCTCGGGCCGTTGTCACGAGTGGCACGATCGCTGCGGTGGCGAGAGCATGGAAGTTGCGTGGTTGAGTGCGATCGCTCACGCGCAACGGGGCGACTTCGAAGAATTGCGCCACCTTGCAGCGCGTCTTCCGATGCGCGTTCGCGTGGACTGGTCGCGCCACGTCGCGACGCTTCTTGATTGCTCGGGAAGCGGACAGGTGATGCTGCAAGACGGAATTGCCGAATCCTCAGCCACCCGATGAATGCCACGATTCACTATTCGCAGCGCGACGCGCACACGATGCGAAACCGCCCGTCCTCGCACCTCGATCGGCCATGCCGGTCGACTCCTGCTCGGGTGCGTCGCGGTGGTGCTTGCTGGCGGCGTTGCCGACGCGCAGCGTGCCACGGCAGGAGGGGAGCGTAGCGCTGCAAGCACATCGGCGTGTGGTGGGTGCCGAATCGTGATGAAGGAGATCGCCACGTTGGACGACGAATCCTTCGATACCGATTTCGAGGCAGTGCGGGTCATGCGGTTGCCGACCGGGCAGTTTCTGGTCGGTGGCCGCAAGGGCGCGCTCGGCCTCTTCGATGCCGGACTACGCTTCGTCCGACAGATCGGTCGCGGTGGTGCGGGCCCGGGTGAGTTCCGACAACCGACCATGGTGTTGACGCGTGGCGATTCGATCGGCATCTACGATTGGGCGCTTCGACGCTTGACCATCTACGGTCCCGATCTGCGAGTGCCGGCGCGCACCGTACCGCTTCCTGAGTTCCGAGATGCCGAGTGGCTCGAGGGAGGCCGCATTCTGATCTCGGGGTTGATCACGACACCACGGCAAGCCGGTTATCCACTACACGTGGTGTCTGCGTCCGGAGCGCTCGAGCGATCGTTCGGTACAAACACGCCGAATGTTCACCGGAACTCCGAGCGTGAGCTCGGGAAGTCGATCGTGCGGTCTCCGAACGGAGATCAGATTCTGGTCGCGAGTACACATCGGTACGAGATCGAGGCTTGGTCGGGCGACCTGCAACGCTCGCGAACGTTTGACAGGGATGTGCCCTGGTTTCCTGTCGTACCGGCGTCCTGGCAGCGTGACGCACCAGGACGCACGGCGCCTCGCACGGAGCTCGGAGCGCTTGGTGCAGACAAGGACCGTGGCCTCCTCTTCGCGACCTTTCTCACAGCGCCCGTGAACTGGAAAGCGGATCCGGCCCTCGCCGGCGTTCAAGGGGAACTCCGAGCGCCGACGGGACCGACCGAACCGATCGCCATCTACCTGAACCGGTACTACGATACCCTACTCGAGGCACTCGATCCGCGGGACATGTCACCAGTTGCCACGACACGGCTGCGCGGCATTTTTGCCCCGATTTCGAAGTCACCATTCTATGTCACTGTGGGAGAAGCTGCGGACGGTTCGTTGACGCTGCGGCTTGTTCGCGCGGAGGTCGTGACTGCCGCAGGAGAGCCGGTAAGGATCTCGGCAGGAGGTCGCTAGGCGCTCTGGCGTGAATCCCGACCGGACGATCGCGATGAAAACGCGCCGCGCCTCGATCGAGGTCGCGGCGCGTTTGTCATATCGGAGCGTTCAACATGGGAGCGCTCAGTCACTCGACGCGAGTCCTACTGCCGCACCGCCCCCAGATGCCGATCGAAGTGCTCCACCAGCTTGCCGAGCAGATACCGCGCGTAGTACGGCCGCTGCGTCCAGCCGTGCGTCGCGTGCGGGGCGATGGCCAGATCGAAGTCCTTGCCTTCGCGCATGAACGCCTCGGCCAGCTTGAGCACGGTACTGAACGGCACCACATCGTCCTGCAGACCGTGAATGAGCAGCAGGTGCCCCTCGAGCTGCTTCGCATACTGCAGCGCCCCGCGCTCGAACGTGGCGGGATGTGACTGCGGACGACGCGCGATGGCCACGTCGTCGCTGCCGAAGAGGAGCGGGTCGACGGCGGCCGCGCCGGCCACGCCCGCCTGAAAGAGTCCGGGCTTGCGCAGCATCGAGTAGATCGTGAGCGTGCCGCCGTAGCTGCTCCCCCAGATGCCGAAGCGCGCGCCGTCCACGTAGGGCAGTGTCTTGAGGTGCTGCACGACGCGCTCGAGATCATCGAGGTCGCCGCCGCCCCAATCCATGAGGAACGCCTCGCGGAAGTCACGACCGTAGCCGGTGCTCCCGCGCACGTCCACCTGGGCCACGATGTAGCCACGCTCCAGCGCGAGATACTGCTGCAGCAGTCCGTACGTGCCGGCCCAGCGATTGCGCACGGTATTCGAATACGCGGGGCCGATGAGCACGGGACGCTTCACGCCATTGTCCAGATTGCGTGGTAGCAGCAGTCGCACGTGCAGCGCGGGCTGGCCGGGGGCGTTCGGCACGGTGATGTACGTGCCGGCAATCCACGGTACGCGCGCGAACTCGGGTGTGGTGGATGCCGTGATGCGCCGCTCCGTCGCGCCGGCGCGCACGTCGAGCAGATACAACTCGGGCGGCACCGTGTCGCTCGACGTGATGAGCGCGAGGGTGCGTCCGTCCGGTGACGGATACGGCGTGTGCACACCGGCGCGCGTCGTGAGCTGGCGCGCCGGCCCGCCGTTGTCGCCCATCATCCACACGTGGCGCTCCGAGGGACGCGGCGCCGTGCTCACGTAGAAGAGCGAACGTCCGATGGGCACTGCCGCACCCGCCACATCCGCGTCGGCCGGCGACAGCGCGCGCGGTGCGCTGTCGCCAGGCACGAGGCGGTACAGTCGATACCGATCGTCGAGATCACCGGTGAGCACGATCGCGCTCCCCTCCGCGTTCCACGTGCTGTGGATGTCGTTGTAGATGCGCGTCTCGCGTCGGTCCTGCCACACACGACGCGCCACAGTGCCCGGTGTGACGGTGAACACCGTGCGCGTGATCGCATCGTCCGTTTCGGTGTCGACGAGCAGCGGTCCGCGCGGTGACCACGCCATGTTCACGATGCGCGTGCTCGCCGAATCGCCCAACGGAACGAAGGTGAGGGCACCACTGGTGACATCCACGAAGCCGATGCGACGCACTTCGTTGGGCTGTCCGGGCGCGCCGCGCCGCACGACGTTCATGCGGGCGGTGTCGCCGAGATAGTCGGGCATACTGAAGCGGGGCACGCCGCGACGATCGACGTGATGCACAGCGATCGTGCGGCCGTCGGGACTCCAGGCGTGTGACGGGCCGTCGCCGCCCCACGTGGCGCTGCCGATCTCGACATCGCGCCGGTGATAGGTGCCGAGTCCCACGATGCCGATCGTGGGCTGTGCCTCGCGGGTGAGTCGCCGCGGTGCACCACCGCGTACGGCCAGCACCCAGAGGTCGCCGTCGCGCAGGAACGAGAGCCACTGGCCGTCAGGCGAGAGCGTCAGGTCGCTCCATTCGCCGCTCGCCTCACCAAGGCGTGCGACGCCGCCGTCGCGTGCCGAGGCATGCCAGAGCTGGCCGCCCCGCACGAAGATCAGCGAATCGCGCGTGCGCCAGAGATAGCTGCCAACACCGGTAATCGTGCTGTCGCGCAGCATTCGTTGCGGGGCGGTGCCGTCGCGCGACACGACCCAGAGCGTGCGCCCCGACTGGCCCGGCCGGTTCCACAGGAAGGCCAGCGTCCGCGCGTCACTCGACCATTGCGGTGCGGCGGGGGTGACACCCACGAGCCCAGGGCCGGTGGTCAGGCGATCGAGCGTGAGGGGCGAGGGCGCGGATTGCGCACCGGCGAGTGCGGCGGGCAGCACGACGAGCAGGGCGAGACGCGCGGCGCCCCGAGGAGACGTGAGTGTGAGCGGCATGTGCAGAAGCTACGCCGGGTCCCACGCGCTCGCGACCGCGCCGGCTCAGCCGATGCGGAGCCCCTGTGTGCCGACGAACACCTCGCGCAGGAACACCATGAGCGCGGCAATGAACGCGAGCATCGCGGCCACGAACAGCGCCGCGATGACGCCCCCCAGTTCGACCTCGAAGAACACGCCCACGAACAGCGAGATGATCACGAAGCCCACGAGCAGCGCCGCGAGCACGAGCAGCGCGATGGCGCGATACACGAGCCGCCCACGCTCCGAGAGATTGTGCAGCTCCTCGGCGATGGCGCTCGGATCACCCTGGCCCGCCTCACGCCGCGCCTCGAGCGCGCGCGCCCGATCGATCACGCGCGCCAGGCGATTGGCGAGGACACCGAGTGTCGCACCCACGCCGGTGAGCAGAAAGACCGGCGCCACCGCGAGCTGAATGACCTGCGCAACGACCGAGACCGACGGGTCGGGCACGATCACACCGGATCCTCGCCCGGATTGATGAAGCGGTCCGCTTCGAGGCGATACTGCCGATCGTAGAGCTCCCGGTAGCGACCGCCCAGCGCGAGCAGTTCGCGATGGGTCCCGCGCTCGACGATCTGCCCCTGCTCCAGCACGAGAATCTGATCGGCGCTCGTGATGGTGGAGAGGCGATGCGCGATCACGAACGTCGTGCGACCGGCGCGCAGTCGCTGCAGCCCTTCCTG
>JALOPN010000114.1 GCA_025453875.1 Gemmatimonadaceae bacterium
TCGCGTCGCCAGAAGCACGAATGCGTGCGATACAGCGCGCCGAGTGCCTCGAAGAAGGCCGTCAGCCCCGCCGGCCGCGGCTGCTCCAGCAGATGCCACTCGAGACTCGCCTCGTGATTCCACTCGTGCGCCGACCCGAGTTCGGTGCCCATGAAGAGCAGGGTCTTGCCCGGACGCGTGATCGCGTAGGTGAGCATGGTGCGCAGGTTGGCGAACTGCCGCCACTCGTCGCCCGGCATCTTGCCACGCAATGACCGCTTGAGATGCACGACTTCGTCGTGCGACAGCGGATTCACGAATCGTTCGCTGTATTCGTACATCATCGCGAACGTCAGGCGATCGTGGTTGCCCCCCCGGAAGAGCGGATCGACACGGAAGTAGTCGAGCGTGTCGTGCATCCACCCCATGTTCCACTTGAAGGTGAACCCGAGGCCACCCTCCGCAATCGGATGCGTCACCCGCGGCCAGGTGGTGCTCTCCTCGGCGATCGTGACCACACCGGGGTGCAGCGTACGCACGGTGTGGTTGAGCTGTCGCAGGAACGACACCGCGTCGAGGTTCTCGCGACCACCGAGGCGGTTGCGCATCCACTGCCCCGCTTCGCGCCCGTAGTCGAGGTAGAGCATCGACGCGACAGCGTCCACGCGCAGCCCGTCGAGGTGAAACGCCTCGATCCAGTAGAGCGCGTTGGCCAGCAGGAAGTTGCGCACTTCCGGCCGCCCGTAGTTGAAGATCAGCGTACCCCACTCGGGGTGTTCCGCGAGCCGCGGGTCTTCGTGCTCGTAGCACGCCGTGCCATCGAACCGTCGCAGCGCGAAATCGTCCTTCGGAAAGTGCGCGGGTACCCAGTCGAGCAGCACCCCGATGCCGGCGCGGTGCATCGTGTCCACGAGATAGCGGAAATCGTCGGGCGTGCCGTAGCGCGACGTGGGCGCGAAGTAGCCGCTCACCTGATACCCCCACGACCCACCGTACGGATGCTCCAGCACCGGCATCAGTTCGATGTGCGTGAAGCCGAGGCGCGTGCAATGCTCCGCCAGCAGCGGCGCGATCTCGCGATACGTGAGCGGCCGATTGCCCTCTTCGGGGACACGACGCCACGAACCGAGATGGACTTCGTAGACCAGCATGGGCTGCCGAGCGGGGTCCTGCTTCGCTCTCGCGGCGAGCCAGGCGGCGTCGCCCCACGCGTACGTGGACGGGGCCTCCACGATGGACGCGTGCCCCGGGAACTGCTCCATGAAGCGACCGTACGGATCGGTCTTCACGCGCACCGGACCCGCCGCCGCGCGAATCTCGAACTTGTACAGGGCACCGGGCTTCACACCGGGAATGAACAGCTCCCACACGCCGCCCGCGTTGAGTCGGCGCATGAGGTGGACCGCCGGATTCCAGCCGTTGAAGTCACCGATCACGCTCACGCCACGCGCGTTCGGCGCCCAGACCGCGAAGCTCACGCCGGCCACGCCGTCACGCGTGCGGACATGCGCCCCCAGCACCTCCCAGAGTCGCAGGTGCGAGCCCTCGGCGAACAGGTGCAGGTCGACCGGCCCGAGCGTCGGTTCGAAGCGGTACGGATCCTCGGCGTCCACCGTCGTGCCGTCGGCGAAGCGCGCGCGCAGCACATAGCCCGGCACCTTCTTGCGGCGTGGCAGGAATCCCTGGCACACCCCACCCGGTGTGCGGGTGAGCGAGAGCACCGTGCCATTGGCCAACACCGCCTCGAGCTCCACCCCGGCAATGGGGAGGGCCCGGATGACGACACCGCGCGTTTCCCCGTCGAGCGCGGGGTGCGCGCCAAGCAGATCGTGCGGACGTCGGTGCGTGCCGGCGAGCAGGCGCTGTTCATCGTCCGTCGCGAGTTGGACGGACGGCAGGTCGGAGCGTGGAGAGCGTGCCATGCGCGAAATCTAGGGCCGCGTGGGCGGCCACGGTCACCGGTACGTTTCGAAGAATCCGGTGCCCTCGCGCTCGATGCGGCGCCCGCGCGTGGTGAGCGTGAGGCGAATGCGCCCCTGCATCTGCACGAAGTACGGGCGCGCGAGCTGGCGTGCCAGCGCCGACTCCCCCCGCTCGACGAGGCCGGCGCGCGTATCCGTCGCCACCGCGTCATCCACCAGCAGCTCGAGCCGCAAGGTATCGGTGCCGCGCACATCCTCGAGCACACCAGACGACGGCACCGCAATTGTCCGCCCCGCGACCACGGCCCGGCGCCCGTCGTCATAGCGAATCTGCGACGGCCGAAAGAGCGACACAAAGCCGAGCGAGTCGGTGACGTAGACAAAGAGCGGGGCCGTGGTCTCGAGCGAATCGGGCGGCTGGACGCGACCGAACAGCAGGCCGATATCGCCAGCGCGCGCCGCCCCCCACTCCCACGTCACGCCGCGCCAGATCCCCCAGTTGTGATCGTGATACGCCCGCGCCTCGGCGTAGCGCTCGCACGATCCGTTGCCCACACACAGCGACCCGCTCGCGGTCGCGCGCAAGCCGGGCACGGTGTAGCCGGACGCGAAATCACCGCTCTGCAGCGTGGCCCCGGGGAACTCCGCGTTGGGTGCAGGCGTCACCACGAGATCGAGGGTGAGCGGGGTGCCGCGCCCGACTTCGGTCACGCGCGCCCGGAGTACATACGCACCATCGTCCCGCACCTCGACCCGCGCATCACCGATGTGGAGGTCGGCGTCGCGCGTGCTCAGACGCACTGAATCGCGCGGCACGGTGGCCGTGAAGCGCCGCGCGGGGGCACCGCGCTCGTGCAGCGTGACGAGCACCTGCGCACCCCACTCGGTGCTCGTGATGTCACCGCCCACGATGAACGAGATGAACGCCCAACGCGAGGCATCGTCGGAGAGCACGTTGAAGTAGTGCCATTCGCCCCACGACGCGCGCGCCGTGGCATCGGCTGGCGGCACATGAAAATGATCGGTGTCGTGACGCCGCTCGGCGAGCGTGGGCGTGGCCCAGCGATCGTCGTTGGCATCGTTGCGCCACGTGCCCGCCACGAGCGTCGGACCGGCGCCCACGGCCACCGTGGCGTCCGGCAATTCACCAAGCCCACGCACCGGGAGCTCACGTCCATCGCGCGTCGTGAGGTACAACAGCTTGTTGTCGAGCTGCGGCGCCACCGCGTGCACGAGATCGGCGTGGCGCGGCGACGCGAGCACCTGGTGATACACGAACCGTGCGTTCGGCACCGAAAAGAACAGCCCCCCCAGTCCGCCCGTCTTCAGCACTTCGAGATCGATGCCATCGGGCAGCACCGTGAGATCACCGCCACCCACGAGCTTCTCCTCGCGCGCCTGCGTGAGCATCGCTTCGCCCACGGCCAGCAGCGTGATCATCACGGCCACACCCAGCCCGTACCCGACGAGCAGCAGCAGCGCGCGCCATGGGCGATGCGCGATGTTCCGCCACGCGAGCTGCCAGATCACGCGGTGGACCCGGTCGGGGCGAGTATATCATCGGCGATGATGCGCCCGTCCGCCATGCGCACGACACGGCGCGCCGACTGTGCGAGTGCGGCATCGTGCGTGACGAGCACGCAGGTGAGGCCATCGGCGTTCAGCCGCTGCAGCAGGCCGATGAGCGCCGCGCCGGTGGCCGCATCCAGTTCGCCTGTGGGTTCATCGGCGAGAAGCAGGGCCGGATCATTGGCGAGCGCGCGCGCCACGGCGACACGCTGCTGCTCACCGCCGGAGAGTTGCGAAGGGCGATGCTCCTGTCGCGCCGCGAGCCCGACGTAGTCGAGCAGCTGCATCGCGCGCGCGCGTCGTGCGGCCTTCGGCATGCCGGCTTCGGCCATGGGCAGCATGACATTCTCGAGCGCCGTCAGCGTGGGCATCAGGTAGAAGCGCTGAAACACGAGACCGACGCGACGCAAACGGAGCGCGGTGGCGTCGGCGTCGTTGAGTCGCGAGATGTCGCGCCCCTCGAAGAGCACGCGTCCCGCATCGGGGGCATCGACCGCGCCGAGCAGATGCAGCAGCGTGGACTTCCCGGAACCACTGGCGCCAACGATGGCCGTGAAGTCGCCGCGCGCGATCTGCACGCTCACGCCGCGCAGCGCGTGCACGATGGTCTCGCCGGCGCGATAGCGTCGTTCCACCTGCTGCGCATCGAGCAGCACCTCCGGTGGGTGCATCGGGTGCGTCATGCGAACGTCTCCAGACATCGCGGTCGTAGGTGTCATGCCACCGCTTCCTCGCGGAGCGCCTGCGCCACGCGAACCCGCGATGCGCGCCACGCGGGGATCGCCCCCGCCACGGTGGACGCCACGAGCAGGAGCCCCAGCGCCTTCCACGCGGCTTCGCCGCTCCAGACGAAGAAATCGAGGTCGGCCGGCAGCCCCGGAAAGTCGCGCAGGATCGTGTTCAGCCATCGCGCGGTGATGAGGCCCAGGCCGAGCCCGAGCGTGAGGCCAGCGACACCGAGCATGAGGCCTTCGAGCATCACCTGCTGCAGCACGCCGCCTTGCGACACGCCGATGGCACGCATCACCGCCAGCTCGCCCAGCCGTTCGTTCACCGACAGCGACACGAGTGTCGTGACGAGCAGGACACCAATCACAAGACTGAGCGCGCCCAGGATGAACGCGAGCTGCCGGAAGTACGCGAGCCGTTCTTCCACCTGCACGATGGCGGTCTCGGTGCTGATCGCGGTGACCCGCGAGTGCGTCCGCTCGATCCAGGCGCGGACACCCTCGATGCGCGCGAGCTGCGCGTCGGCATTGCGTCCATCCACGGGCACTCGCGCCATGGCGAGCGAGATGCGATCGCGTCCGGCGTCCCCGAGAAACGCTTGCAGCGCGGGCAGCGAGGTGGCCAGCGCCGGCAAACCCGGCGGCACGTAGAGAAACCGGGCCTCGCCCACCAGCACGACGCGTGCGCGACGACCGGCCTGCCGCAGTTGGGCGCTGCGTTCGGTGGAGAGCGAGATCGTGTCGCCGATCCGAGCCGTCAACCGCGACAGCAGCGCGGCGTTTGCCACGGCTTCCTGCAGCATGGTATCGGCACTGGGTCCGCGCCCCGAGAGCACGGTGTACTCGCCCTGCACGCTGTCTTCGGTGCCAAGCGTAAACGCGCTGCCGGTGAACTCGCCGCGCGCGACCTGCAGCGTGGTGCCCAGCGACGGACTCACGCGCTCCACGTCAGGATGCGCGCGCACCGACGCGACGAGCGCCGCCGCCCCACCCACCGTGGCTTCGGTGTCGAACGGGAGCGTGCCTTTGGGCGTGATGCGCAGCTGATAGCCGCGCGACGTGAGCAGCGAACGAAACGACGCGCGCATTCCCGTGGCGAGCATGACCATGTCGATCAGCAACGCCGCCGCGATGGCGAGTCCGAAGATCGCCAGCAGCGTGCGCAACGGATGCCGACGCAGCGCGGCCCACGCGAGCGTGCCGCGCATCAGCGCGTCTCCTCGCTGAGGCGGCTCATCGACCGAGCAACGTGAGCGGCGGTGTGCGCACAAGCCGCCACGCGGCGAGGGCGCCGGCCAGCACGCCGAGCACGAGGGAGAGCGAGACCGCGAACAGCGCGATCTGCGGCGTGAACAGCGCAAACGTGAGCGGCGTACGGAAGACGCGCTGGTAATGGGCGTTCACGAGCAGCGTCGCGATCCAGCCGATACCCGCGCCCACCACGCTGCCGAGCACCGCGACCACGGCGGCTTCGGCCATGACCGACAGCGCCACGGTGCGACGCGAGAGGCCGGCCAGTCGAAGCGCGGCCACGGCACGCCGCCGCTCCTCGACCTTGAGCAGCAGGATACACAGCAGGAACACCGTACTCGCCACGATCGTGATGCCGCCGATGGCACGATGAAAGCGATCGACCACCTGAAAGGTGCGCGAGCTCTCGACCGCGACATCGCGCGACGCGTGCGCACGGAAGCCGAACGCAACATGATTGATGCCGGCGAGCAGCGAATCCACACCGGTCGGTCCAGCCTCATCGCGCACCGCGACCGCAAACCGATCCACCCGATCCGTCGCTCCGATGAGGCGCTGCAGATGATCGAGGTGCAGTCGCACGCGATACTCACTGCGTGCGACCTCGGCCGGATCGGCCGATCGTCGCACGAGCGCATCGATCACCACCGGTTCTCCGGGGCGACCGGCTTCCGCCGAGAGGTGCAGCGTGTCGCCAACGCGCACGCCGGCGTCGATGGCAAGCCGCTCATCGACGGCGA
>JALOPN010000115.1 GCA_025453875.1 Gemmatimonadaceae bacterium
CTGGCGTTCGAAGGATGGAGCTACGGTGGGTATCTCACGTCGTGGGTCGTCTCGCAGACCGGTCGCTTCAAGGCCGCGATGATGGGCGCCGGCCTGCCCTCGCTCCTCTCGATGGCCAACACGACCGACATCCCCGGCTACATCGCAACGTTCTTCAACGGCTATCCGCAGTACGACGGGTCGCTCGTGAACAAGAACATCCGCTTCTACCTCGAACGCTCGGCCATCAGCTACAGCGACCGCATCACCACGCCGCTGCTCATTCTGCACGGCGCGAACGATGAACGCGTGCCGATCGGGCAGCCGATGGAGTTCTACCGCGCGCTCAAGGATCGTGGCAAGACGGTGGAGCTCGTCTTCTACCCGCGTGAAGGCCACGGCCTGACCGAGTACTACCACCAACTCGACCGCATGAAGCGGGAGTACGAGTGGATGGCCCGACACACGCTCGGCACGCGCGTGCTGCAGTGACCGCTGCGCTGGCGGTCAGGGCGCGCGCTTGCGCGCCTTGCCCGCTGGCGAGAGCAGCATTGCGTCCCGACGCGTGAGCGAGCTGATGTACTCCACCCGGCGAAAGCGCAGCGCGGTCCAGTCGGCATCGATCGCCACGTTCCGCACCGGTTCGAATCCGGCAGCTCCGACCGCTGCCCAACCGGTATCGCGATTGAACTCGCACCGATAGCGCTTCGACGATCCCTTGGGATACGCGAACCAGAGCACGGCGTCACCCTCAAGGCGCGGCGCGAGCGTCGCCATGTGCGCCTCGATCTGGGCGAGCGTGGTGACGAACGCGAGGACGAAGCGGATTGGCGCGTCGCCGCGCAGTGTGGTGCGGGCCGTGACGCCATCGGGCGTGGCGAAGAGCGGCTGCACGTCCTCCGGCACATCAAGCAGGGTGACATCCGTGTTGGCACCCAGATTGAGCTTCGTGCACAGCGTCACAACGACGACCTCCGTCAGCGAAGGAACGAAACGAGCACGTTTGCGCCAACACACCACGCCACCACGAACAGCGTCGGGCGTGCCAGTCGCATCGCGAGCACGATGCCGACCAGCGCGATCACGACATCCAGCGGCGAGCGCACCGCGCTTCGCGCCACGGGATCGATCCACGCCGCCGCAAGCAGCCCCACCACGCCGGCGTTCACGCCGGCCAACACCGCGCCGGCGCGAGGCAGCGCACGCACGCGTGACCACACGGGCAGCACGGCCAGCACGAGCAGAAAGCCAGGCGCAAACACGGCAAGCGTCGCTACCACGGCACCGACCACCGGGGCGACGCCCGTCGGTGTCAATGCGCCGAAGTATGTGCTCACCGAGAACAACGGCCCCGGCACGACCTGCGCCGCTCCGTAGCCCGCGAGGAAGGTATCTGTCGTGAGCCATCCCTGACCGACCAGCGTGGTCTCGAGCAACGGCAGCACGACGTGTCCCCCGCCGAACACCAGCGCACCCGCGCGCACGAACGTCGCGGCGAGTGCAACGAGTGTTGCAGCGCCGTGCATCGGCCACAGCAGGGCGGCGGACAGGAGGAGCGCAAAGACGCCCAGTGCCCAACGCCCGGTCCCGGGACGAACCGTTTCCGCCAGAGGCGATCCGTCGCCCACCGGAGCGGCGTGGCACCACATCGCGCCCAACGCACCGGCGAGCACGAGCACGGCAAGTTGTGCACTCGCCGTGGACACCCACCACATGATCGCGCCGCTCACCCACGCAATGACCATCCGACGCCCGTCAGGCGCAAGCGCGGGCGCCATGCGCAGCACCGCGTGTGCCACGATGCTCACGGCAACCAGCTTGAGACCATGCACGAGCGCCAGACCGAACGCCCCATCGAGACGCAGCGTCCAGCGCGCGAGCGCGAACAACAGGAGGGCGGACGGCGCTGTGAACCCCACGAAAGCCACGAGCGCACCGCGCCATCCCCCGCGCACCCAGCCGATCAAGAAGCCGAGCTGCGAGCTCGCCGGTCCGGGTAGCAGTTGACAGAGGGCGAGCAGCTCCGCGTACCGTGACGCATCGAGCCAGCCCCGACGCTCCACGAACTCGTGTCGGAAGTACGCGAGATGCGCGATCGGCCCGCCGAACGACGTGGTGCCAAGTCGCAGGAAGGTCGTGAATATTTCCCCGGTCGATCCCACCGACGGCAGAGCCATCCCCAACGCTAGGGCGTCGCCGCCCGCTTCCGCCAGCCTCCCACCATGTCCTCGCGCAACCTGCTCGCTCTCGTACTCACCGTCGTGTCGCTCGGCCTGCTCATTCCCGGGCTCTCCCAGCCGATTCTCACGATCACCGCCAAGATTTCGTTGCTCGGCAACGAGCGCGAGATCTTCCGTGAGACGCAAAGCATCCTGCAGAGCGTGCAGCGACTCCGTGAATCGGGGAATGCGTTCGTGGCCGGACTGATTCTGCTCTTCAGTGTGCTGGTGCCGGTGCTCAAGGCACTGCTCTTCTTCGGGCTGCTCGGCCAGCGCGCAAGCAGCACGAAGCAGCGCCTGTTTCGCATGGTGCAGTCGTTGAGCAAGTGGTCCATGGCCGACGTGTTCGTTGTCGGCACATTCATCGCCTTTCTCGCCGCGAATGCCCTCGACAACCTCGACGCGCTGCTCGGCCCGGGCTTCTACTGGTTTGTCGCGTACTGTCTGGTGTCGAACCTTGGCTTCCAGGTGATGGAGTCGGGCGCCGAAACGCGGTGAGTCGCCAGCCGCGCTCGCGAGTGGTGCTGCGCGCGCACCGCTCCGTCCCCCGCGTTCGGCACTCATCCCTCGAAAGAAACCGCCACCACACGCTCCCGTAGTCCAATCACCGGTACCGCGCGTACCATCTCGCGCGCCGTCAACGACGACCGTCGATTGTCGGTTCGGTGATCACGTCCACAGGAGCTCGCCATGCTGCTCGTCACGCTCACCACCGCCGCCACGCTGTTCACTGCCTCGCCGCTGGTTGCCGCACCCACCGTCAACGCCGTGCGTCCGTGTGTGGCCGCGACCAGCGCGCCCAATCCGTACATCCAGAGCGCGCGTCACTTCGTGGCCACCGGCGATCTCGCAGCCGCGCGCCGCGAATACCGACTCGCCAGCCACTTCGAACGCGAAAGCGGCTGCCTCCCGGAGGCCTCGGCCAACGAGTTCGCCACGGTGCTCATGGCCAATGATCGCGCCCGCGAAGCGGTGAGCATCATGCATGAACTCGCGAATGACGCCGAAGTGGCGCGCGACGCGAACGTCGAAGCGCGTGCTCGTGTGGCGGCGGCGTGGCTGCTCGTGCACGTGGGGGATCGTGCCGCAGCCGCCCCCGATGTGCGCCGACTCCGCGCACTTGCCAAGGGCAACGCACTCACGCGCGAAACGCGAGCGCTGCTCGAACGCGCCAACATCTGAACGCACGACGGGGCGCCACACACGCTCGTGTGGCGCCCCGTGACGCGTGGAGGGCACCGTCAGCGGAAGCGCATGCCGTTGGGTGCCACGAAACCCTTGCCCGGCTTCGCCGGCACCGTCGGCGCGTTCGTCGCCGCGTCACGCGAGCGACCGTCACGCGACGACGACGGTCGCTTCCCTTGATCACGGCGCCCGTCGTCACGCGCACCCGAACCACGCGCGGCGTCCGGCCGCCCCGCATCCGAGCGCTTCGCACCGCCATCCTTGCGCATGCTGAGCGCGATGCGGCCACGCGCCAGATCGATCGACTGCACCGTGACCTGCACCTTCTGCCCCACGCGCACCACCTCGTTCGGATCGCGCACGTACCGATCGGCGATCTGACTCACGTGCACCAGGCCGTCCTGGTGCACTCCGATGTCCACGAACGCGCCGAACGCGACGATGTTCGTGACCACGCCTTCGAGCACCATGCCTTCGAGCAGATCCTCCGGCTTCTGCACGTCCTCACGGAACGCCGGCGGTTCGAACGCCGCGCGTGGATCGCGACCGGGCTTGCGCAACTCCGCCACGATGTCGCGCAGCGTGGGCAACCCGACCTCACCGTCGACATAGCGTGTGAGCTCGAGCTGCTCCACGAGCGTCTCGTTGCCCACCAGCGCCGCCACCTCAACGCCGAGATCCTTCGCCATGCGTTCCACCAGCGCGTAGCGCTCCGGGTGCACACCACTCGCGTCGAGCGGATGCGCACCGCCTCGCACGCGCAGGAAGCCCGCCGCCTGTTCGAACGCCTTCGCCCCGAGTCGCGGGACATCCTTGAGCTCCGCGCGCGACTTGAGGCCACCACGCTGGTCGCGCAGCGACACGATCGCCTGCGCGAGCGACGGCCCGATGCCCGCCACGTACGACAGCAACTGTGCCGACGCCGTGTTCACTTCCACGCCCACGCGATTCACGCAGCTCATCACCGTCTCATCGAGTCGCGACTTGAGCCGCACCTGATTCACGTCGTGCTGGTACTGCCCCACACCGATGCTCTTGGGATCGATCTTCACCAGCTCCGCCAGCGGGTCCTGCAGACGTCGCGCGATGGACACCGCCCCGCGCAATGACACGTCGAGCTGCGGAAACTCCTCGCGCGCCACGTCACTCGCCGAGTACACGGAGGCACCCGCCTCGCTGACCACCACCACCTGCGGCGTCGGCGGATCGAGCTCGCGAAGCGACGCCTTCACCAGCGTCTCGGTCTCGCGACTCGCCGTGCCGTTCCCGACCGCGATGAGCTCCGGCGTGAAGCGCTGCACCAGCGTGCGAACGGCTCCAGCGAAGCGATCCTCCTGATGCAGGTACAGCGTATCGGTGTGCACGAGCGCACCCGTCGCGTTCACGACCGCGACCTTCACACCCGTGCGGAACCCGGGGTCGAACCCGATCACGCGACGCTCGCCGGCCGGCGCGGCCAGCAGCAACTGCTCGAGATTGCGCCCGAAGATGGTGATCGCTTCGTCATCGGCGCGCGTCTTGAGCTCCACGCGCAACTCCACCTCGATCGCCGGCGCCAGCAGGCGCTTGTAGGCGTCTGCCGCCACGAGCGCCAGCTGCTGGACCGCGCCACGTCCCATCGTGACCTCGCGCACGAGCCGCGCCGTGATCTGCTCGAGCGGCGCCGCGATGTGCCATTGCAACTCCCCCTCGGCCTCGCCGCGCCGGATGGCGAGCATGCGATGGCTCGGAATCGTGCCAAGGGCTTCCTCGAAGTCGAAGTAGTCCGTGAAGCGTGACGCCTCGTGCGCCTTGCCATCGAGCACCTGGCTCTTGACGCGCCCTTCTGCACGGGTCACCCACCTGTTCGGCGAGGATGTCGCGCATCCCCTGCAGCGCCGCCGTCGTGTCGGCCACCTCCTCGGTGACATGCGCGGCAGCGGCCTCGAGCAAGGCCGCGTCGTCGGCGTCACCCTGCCACGCCAGCTCGGCGAGTGGACCGAGCCCTCGCTCGCGCGCAATCATCGCACGCGTGCGGCGCTTCGGCTTGAACGGCAGATACAGATCTTCCAACGCCTGCTTGGTGACGGCCGCCAGCACCTTGGCGCGCAGACCGTCGTCGAGCTTCCCCTGCTCGTGAATGCTGCGCAGGATCGCCGCCCGCCGCTCCTCGAGTTCGCGCAGGTAGGTCGCACGCTCCTGCACGTCGCGCAGCTGCACCTCATCGAGTCCGCCCGTCACTTCCTTGCGGTAGCGCGCGATGAACGGCAGGGTGTTGCCCTCGTCGAAAAGCGCCAGCGTGCGCTCGACTTGCGGGACGGCGAGGGACAGTTCGCGGGCCACGAGGCCCACGATGTCGGGCGTGGGAAGGACGAGCTCGGCAGCGGTCATGCGGCGGGACGCGTTGAAGGTCGGGGCCCGGACCGGTCGCAGGAACGCTGCGGCCGTCGTGGCGGACGCGCATATTGGGCGAGCCATCGCGTCCGGGCAACGCCTTGACTTCCCCCGCGCGATTCCCTTCCTCCCCCGTCTTTGGAGACGTCACCGCATGGTGCAGCATTCCCCCCGCCGCTCGCTGTCTCGCGGCACGCGACGCCTTGCCTTCGCGCGCGCCATCGCGGCGCTGCCACTGGCCGCGCTCGCACTCGACGCGCAACCGATGCCGCAGGTCGAGATGCAGCCGGTGCGCGTCAATCGCGCCAACTGGGCGCTCGCCGAGCGATTCAGCACCGCGAACATGCGCAACCTCACCTTCAGCACCTCGGTGGCACCGCGCTGGATCGGCGAGACCGATTCCATGTTCTACCAGTGGCGTGACCGCAACGGCGCCACGTTCTATCTCGTCGTGCCCGCGCAGCGCCTCAAGCGCCCGCTGTTCGACCATGCGAAGCTGGCCGAGGAACTCTCGCGCCTGCACCGCAAGGCGTTCGAGCCGGGCAAGCTGCCGTTCAACGCGGTGAACTTCACGAAGGACCACAAGCGGCTGCGCTTCGTGGTGGACAGCACGCGCTACGAGTGGAATCTCGCGTCGGCCTCGCTCACGAGTCTTGGTCGCTGGACCCGGGACTCCGTCGCCCGCGACGAGGAGCGTGAAGATGCGGCCCAGGCGGCCCGGGCACCGGATGGTCGCCCCGAGTGGCGCGCGTTCTCCCCCGACAGCACGGCGTTCGCGTTCGCACGCGACCACCAGCTGTTCGTCGTGGAGGTCGCGAGTGGCGACACGGTCCAGGTGAGCACCGACGGCGAGAAGGACTACAGCTTCGGGTTCCGCGACACCGCCGATCTCGATCAGGACTCCACGCAGCAGCGCGATCGCAGCCGTGACCCGCGCGTGCGCGCGAGTGTGAGCTGGTCGCCCGACTCGAAGGCGTTCACGGTCATCCGCTCCGATTCGCGCAAGGTGAAGGAGCTGTATCTCGTGAACGTGCTCTCCAATCCTCGTCCCACGCTGCGCAGCTACAAGTATGCGATGCCGGGCGAAGCGGATGTGTCACAGCAGGAGCTGTTCGTCTTCACGCGCGGCGAGCGCGCGCTCCGTCGCGTCCCGGTGGACAAGTGGAAGGATCAGCGCATCCAGAATGTGCACTGGCCCGTCGATTCACGCGCCTTCCGCCTCGTGCGCCGTGATCGCCTGCAGCGCAATCTCGAGCTGCTCGAGGTCACGCGCAGCGATCTCACGGCGCGCACGCTCCTCACCGAGAGCGTCGAGGACGCCTTCCTGGAAACGCAGCCCGTACGCTACGTCACGCGCGGTGGCGACTTCGTGTGGTTCTCGGAGCGCAGCGGCTGGGGCCACTACTACCTCTACGCGCACGATGGCACCTTCAAGCGCGCCCTGACCGCCGGCGCGTGGCGCGCCGATGCGATGGCCGATCAGGACACCATCCGCGGCACCATGTTCGTGACGGCCGTCGGACGGGAAGATGGCCCCAGCCCGTACTTCCGACACGTCTACCGCTTCAATGGCGACGGCACGGGCAACGTGCACCTCACGCCCGGCGCGTACGACCATGCGGTGAGCTTCTCGCCCACCAAGCGCTACTTCGTGGACACGTACTCCCGCGCCGACACCGTCCCGGTCAGCGTGTTGCGCGACGCAGTGACGGGCCGCCTCGTGATGCCGCTCGAAACCGCCGACGACACGCGCCTGCGCGAAATGGGTTGGCGCCCGCCGATGCCGTTCGTCACCAAGGCCGCCGACGGAGTCACCGACATCTACGGCAACATGTGGAAGCCGGCCGATTTCGACAGCACGCGCAAGTACCCCATCATCGCCTATGTATACCCGGGCCCGCAGACGGAACAGGTCACGAGCGCCTTCAGCACCGGCGGCGTGATGCAGCAGCTCGCGCAGCTCGGCTTCATCGTCATCCAGATCGGGAACCGGGGGGGCACGCCGCAGCGGTCGAATGCCTACCACAGCTACGGCTACTACAACCTCCGCGACTACGCGCTCGCCGACAAGAAGACCGGCATCGAGCAGCTGGCCGCACGCCATGCGTTCATCGACATCGATCGCGTGGGCATCTACGGCCACTCGGGCGGCGGCTTCCTGACCGCGGCGGCGCTCATGCTCCCGCCCTACAACGACTTCTTCAAGGTGGGCGTGTCGTCGGCCGGCAATCACGACAACAACATCTACAATCAGAACTGGAGCGAGCAGCACCACGGGCTGCGCGTGATCACCGAGCGTCGTGATACGACGCAGCGCGGTCGCGCGGGCGCCAACGGCGGAGCCGCCGCCCGCACGCAGACTGCCGCGCGCAACGGCACGCGCGTTGTACAGGTGGATGACACCACCCGCTACGAAATCCGCGTCCCCACCAACGCCGAACTCGCGGCCAACCTCAAGGGCCGTCTGCTGCTCGCGCACGGTGACATGGACAACAATGTGCACCCGGGCAACACCACGCGACTGGTGGACGCGCTCATCAAGGCCAACAAGCGCTTCGACTTCATGGTGCTGCCGGGCCAGGCCCACGGCTTCGGCCCCATGCAGAACTACTTCAACCGCGCTCTCATGGAGTACTTCGCTGAACACCTGCTCGGCGACTACTACCGCGGCTCGGCAGAAATTCGCTGACGTCCTCCACCATCCTCACCTCACCACCCCTCGCGTCCTTCGCGTCCTTCGCGTCTTCGCGTCCTGCAGTTCTCTCATCCGAGTATCGGACCTCAGACGGGCAGAACCGCAGGACGCGAAGACGCGAGGGGCGCGAAGGACGCGACGCACTGCGGCGACTTACGGCGCCGGCTGCACGCGGAAGTTGAGCGGCGGCGCTTCGTAGATCGTGGTCGATCCACGGCGCACCACGAACGAGACCCGCGAGGCCCCGTCACGCAGTCCGTGCAGCGTGCCGCTCACCCGGTCGCCCGTCCAGCGGGCCACGGTCGTATCCTCGACCACCACGCGCACGTTGTAGTCGTTCGGCGCCGTCGCCAGCGTGAACCAGGACTCCACCGGCGGCACATCGTGATCATCCGGCGCCAGCTGCGTGCTCGTGAAGTGCAGCGTGAGGCCACGCGTGCCGTTGGCGCGCAGCACCGGCGCCCCGTGCCAGTGATCCCGGTGCGAAAAGGCAAACGTGCCATCATCGGCCGCGAGAATCACTTCGCGAATCCGGAGCCCCTCCACTTCGGGCTCCGTGACACCTTCCTTGTCACCGCAGGCCGCCAGCACGGCCACTCCCAGCATCGCGACCAGGGATCGCGCCACACGCCACAACGAAGCAAACATCACCACCTCCCCTCTTGCGCTCAGCGAATCACGACACGCAACCACGGCGAGACGAAGTCCGCGTGGTCACCGTGCCAGATGAGAAAGCGGACGCGCGTCTCCCCACGTCCGAACGGATGCAACCACCCGAAGCCGCGCTGCGGCTCCCACTGCACGAGCTCGGCGCGCTCCGCGTCGAAGCGGTACGACACATCCCGACGCTCGCTCACGTCGAGCTCGACCCCGCGAAAGTCCACGGGCGTGATCGTGACGCGCAGCGACGCGCCGTCGCGCAACACGAGCGAGTCCACCATCCAGCGGCGGTTGAAGCTCGTGCGCGTGAGCTCGACGCCCGCCGAATCACGCACGACGAGGTCGGCCGCCTCGATGTGCGCCGAGACGATGCCGATCGGGTGATCGCACGCCGCGAGCCCACACGCGATCGTCACGCACAAGGCCACCGCACGAAGTCGTCGCATCATCGCTCCACCTGCACCACGAGGCGCACGTTGCGTCCGGGTTGCGGGGTCAGCGTGGCCGGCCAGCGTGTCGCGCGCGCCGGCAGTCGCCACGCCACCAACGCGTTCACGAGCAGCGCACCGGGGGTCGCACAGAACTCTGCCGGCAGCCCCTGCGCTTCGCCATCGACCACCTGCACGGTACAGGTGAGGCCGTCGAGCACAGGCGCGTCCGGAACCAGGCGCTGAGCGAAGCGTCGGTCGCCGATCATGCCAAGCGTCAACGATCCCCACTGGCGACGGACGTCGAGTCGTAACGTCGCCGCCGGCATGGCCGGCAGCGGCTGCGACGTCGCGCCGCCGCGCTGCGCACCACGTGGCAGCGCACCCGACAGATCGAACGTCCATCGCGGCGTGGGCGCGAACACCGCGCGGCCTTCGACGCCCCACAGCACGGCATCCACCTGCTGCGGTCGATACACCACGTAGCGACGCAGGCGTGGATCACGCATCGGCGCGCCCGTGGTGGGATCGAGTTGCGGCGCAAAGGCCACGTAGTCGTCGACGCGCATGCCGTACGCCGACAGCTCGGCTCGCCCACGTCCTCCGCGCCAACTGAGCAGCGCATCCACACCCGTACCGCGCTCGGCCTCCAGCGACGGATCGCCGATTTCGTAGGCGTAACTCGCCAGATGCGGCCCCGCGCTGTACAGCTCTTCGATGCTCGGCGGACGGAAAGCGCGCGCAACTTGCGTGCTGAACTCGAACCCGGCCGGCAACTGCACACGCGCGCCAAAGGCCCCGGTCACCGCCGTGAACGCGCGCGTGCGCACGTCACGCAGCAGCAGCGTCTCCGTGCTGTCGAGCGGACGCGTGTCGCTGCGATCGACGCGCGCACCCGCCAGCAGTGTGAGTGGTCCGCGCGAATACTCGTCGACGGCAAACAACGCAACGGTGCGCTGCACCGCCGGTCGCGTGCCGGTGAACGAGCCTTCCGCGCGCAGATCACGCCACTGTACGAAGCTGCCGATCGCACCGCGATGCGCGCCCGCCCGCAGCCGCAGGACGGCTTCGCCCGAGGCCGCGAGCTGACCGAAGCGCGTGCCGACGAAGCCACCCTGTTCGAACTCCGATTGCTCGAATCGCACCGCGTTGCCGCCCACGCTGATCGCTTCGATGCGGGCGTCATCGGTGCGCCACTCCGCGTCCCACCGCAGCTGCGTACGACGCGCGTCCACGTACACGCCGCCATCGTGCGCACCGGGGAGCGTGGTGCCCCCGAACGAGCTGGGCACGCCGTAGTAGCTGCGATACTCGCGTGCTGACACGCCGGCGTGTCCGAACGGCAACGCAACGGCGTTCGGCCCGCGCGTGTCGCCGGCTTGTCGTCCCGTTCCGTCGACCGCCCACGAGAGCGCGCCCACGGCGCCGCGCGCACGTCCGCTCACACCGATCCCGCCGTTCACACTTTCACCGAACGTCGACATGGCAAGCGTCATCCGCGATGGTCGCACGCGCGGGATGTCGTCACGAATCACGTTGACCACACCACCGAGCGTGTTGGAGCCGTAGAGCAAGCCACCGGGCCCACGAATCACCTCGATCTGCTCGGCGGTCGCCGGCTCGATCGTGACCGCGTGGTCGGGCGCGGTGGTCGCGATGTCGCCCGTGCGCATGCCATCCTCCAGCACCAGCACACGATCGCCCGTGAGCCCACGAATCACCGGCTGAGTTGCCATGGGACCGTTCGTGCGTGCACTCACGCCAGGTTCACCCACGATCGCGGCGGCAATACTCGGTGCGAGTCGTTCGGCCAGTTGCTCGGCACTCACGACCGATGATGCCTGCAATGCGCCGCCGCGACCGAGCGCGCGACTGCGCACCTCGAGCGCGGAGAGCTCGTAGCGTACCGGCGTGAGGCGAATGCTGCGGACCGAGTCGGCGGGCACGATGCGTCCGCGCCACGGCGCATAGCCGAGTCGTTGCAGGGTCAGCTCGCTGCCGTCACCCGCGACGCGCACGAGGGCGCGGCCGAGGGAATCCGTGCGCGCGAGCACGCGCGATCCGGTGCGCACGATGACATCACGCACCGGCAGCCGCGTGTCGCCATCGACCACCTGTAACGTGGCCGAGCCGGCCGCCCCCTGCGCGAGCACAGGGAGCGGCCGGCTAAGCAGCACAGCCGCCATCAATCCAGCAATGGTTCGCAACGCTTACTGCGCAAGCCTGAACGTGCCGTTCTGCTTCGCGCCCGTGAAGGTCAGACGCGACGGCGCGCCGCCAACGTTGACACGACGCGCGATCGTGCCGTTCGCGAGGTTGACGTACACGACTTCACCGGTCGTCGGGCTCGCCACGGCGGCGAGGTCTTCCACCACGTCCACCTGATGCGTGAGCGCGCCCGTCGCGGCGAGAGCCGGCGTCACGTTCGGCACGGTGTGCTGCAGCTGGCGCGTCGCCATGTTGTAGACGTACAGCGTACCGTTGTTCGCGATGAGCACGACCTGTCCCTTCGTGGGCTCGATCGCCCGCCAGTGATCGACCACACCCGTCGGCAGCGCCGGCAGCGGGTTGATCGCGCCCGACACCGGATCGATGAGCGCGAGCACGCGGCGCGTCGGCTGGCCCGGCAGCGCCGAGAACTGGCCGAGAATGAGCCCGGTGCCGGACTTCGCGGCCCACGCGTTGCGCAGGCCGAGGCCGGCCATCTCGCCCGAGGTGGTGAGCTTCGTCGCGGTCACGCCAGCGACGCCCTGGCGAATGACCACGAGGCCATCCGAGCAACCGAACGCCGCACCGTTCATGAGCGCCGCGTTGCCGTGCATGGATGGGCAGTCACTCACGGAGGCCACCACCTGGCCGCTCTGGGTGCGCACTTCGACCGCGTTGGGCAGGCCACCGGCCGGATTGCGCGGCGAGAAGACGAAGTACGGCGTACCGTTGATCACGATCGTGCTCGACGCACTGTGGT
Source organism: Gemmatimonadaceae bacterium (assembly GCA_025453875.1). GTDB lineage: Bacteria > Gemmatimonadota > Gemmatimonadetes > Gemmatimonadales > Gemmatimonadaceae > JAABRT01. The sequence goes on from JALOPN010000115.1 coordinate 12,508, forward strand.
GGGGGCCACCGGTCTGCACATCGAACGCAACGCGCGGGGAGCCTGCGGCGAAGTCGGCTTCGTTGAGCCACACCGCGCGCCCGTTGCCGTCCATGAACACCGAGATCCACGGACCGGTGACGGTGGCGTGCGTGGGCAGGCTGTCGGTGAGCTGGAACGTCAGCGCGCTCGCCGGTCGGCGATAGCCGGTGGTGCCATCGACCCACACGCCGGCGTCGAAGAAGTTGACGCGGCCGCGCACGCGCTGCTGCAGCGCCGCGAAGCGTCCCGAGTTGGTGGCGTAGGCGTAGCTGCTGGGCTCGAGCAGGTTGAAGGAGGCGACCGCACTGTCGTTGTGGACAGCGAGCAGACGCGCCGTGGCCGCGGTGCCGTCGGCCACGAGCAACCGCTGGAAGTTGGCCGCCGAAAGCGTCGGCGTGGGTTCGGGGGACGGGCCGGCCGGATTGTCGTCGGAGCAGGCCGCGAGGGTAGCGGTCGCGAGCAGGGCGGCGCCGAGGCGCAGTCGAACGTTCAGCATGTGAGGATGAGGGGAGCGAGAGGTCCGGCGACTGGAAACGATAACCGCTTCCGGGAACTCTGTATCAATTAACGCCTTCGTCAACTCCCGCAGTACCTTGCCCGTATCGCGCCAGTGACGGTGTACTGGTCCCAAGACCACCACGAAGGCCACCGATTCACCCCGATCGACACCCGCGGGTGACCGAATCCACCGCTCGCGGGTTCTCATCCGCATGGCCCTCTCCGACGCCACTCTGGTCCGACGCGTGCGCGACGGCGACACCGAGGCCTTCCGCCTCCTCGTCGACCGTCACCACGACGACGCCCTGCGCTACGCCACCCATCTGCTCGGCGACGCCGCCGACGCCGAGGACGCCGTGCAGGAGACCTTCGTGCGTGCGTACCGCTACCTCGGTCGCTACCGCGAGCAGGACCGCTTTCGCGGCTGGCTCTGGCGCATCCTGATCAACCGCTGCCGCACCCTCGCCAGCGAGCGCGCGCGCCGACCGCAACCACAGGAGCTCGACACGCTCGCGCAACAGCCCGACCCGGCGTCCCCCGACGCCGACCTCGACCGCCGGCTCCTCCGCGCCGAGCTCGCCTCGGCCCTCCGGACGCTCCCCACCGAACAACGCGAAGCCGTCCTGCTGCACTTCGCCGACGGTCTCTCGTATCCGGAGATGGCAGTCGCGACCGGCGCCGGTGTGTCGGCGCTCAAGATGCGCGTCCACCGGGCCTGCGAGCGTTTGCGCGACCTGCTTACGACACGGCGCGATAGCGCCACATCATCGACAGTACACAGTCACAAGATGTCGAAGGATCGTGATCATGCGTGACCACACCACCGAAGCCCTGCCCCCGGATCTGCTCGACGCCCTGCGCGCTCCTGTGTCCGTTCCCGACCGCGACCGCCGGCTCGACGACATCATGCGGGCCGTGCGCACCACCCGCCCCGAGCCGCGCCGCGGCCTGGCGTGGGCGTGGCCGCCGTCACTCCAGCGCCTGCGTCGCGGCGTCCTCGCCCCGGCCGCGAGCGCCATCGTGGCGTTTGCGTTCCTGCTCCTGGCCGGCACCGAATCGCTCTCGGCAGTCTTCACGACCCACGCCGGTCTCGTCGGTCGACTCGAGGTGCTGGGTGACACCTTGATCGCGCGCGCGGCCAATCCGCCCACCACGACCGCCGCGACGCGACCCCTCGCCCCCACCCCCCTTCGCGACACCGTCGTCGCTACCTTGTACGACACCCTGCGCATCGTGCGGCTCGCTCTTCGGGCGCCGCAGGCCGTGCAGGTGGTGTTGGCCGGTGCGATCGACTCGATCGCTGCCGTGCCGCGCGTGGTGACCGGGGGTCGCACCGCCGACGGCCGATGGGAGCTGCGCGCTCTCATCCCGCGCGAGGTGGCGCTCTCGTCGCTCGCGTTGTTGGTCGATGGTGTGCGCACCGTGCCGCTCCGCTTCGTCGGACGGACCAACGAATCACGGTCGCACACCCAACGCCCGCACACCCTGCGCCCGCGCGTCGCGGACTCCACGCGCTGATTCGGCAGTTCCTGTTTCCTTCCTGCATTTCCCATGGCTGACTTTGCTTCGACCGGGCGCGGGCGCTCGGCGCTCCTCGGCGCGCTCGCGCTCGTCGTGCTGCTCATCGGCTACGCCGATCTCTGGCGTGGTGGCACGACCATCTCCGCGCTCTGCCTCGCGATCGGATACGCGGGGCTGATCCCCGCCGCGTTGCTCTCCATCGGACGCGCCGAGTGGAACGCCGACGAGCGCCGCAAGGATGAACGCTTCGGCGACGCCCCCTGGCTTGTTGCCGGCGCGGTCGCGCTCGCCCTCTTCGTGCTGTATGTGATCACGCTTGGCCCCACCACGGCCATGTGGGACACGAGCGAATACATCACCGCCGCGAAGGTGTTCGGCGTGCCGCATCCGCCGGGCAATCCGGTGTTCGTCATCCTCGGTCACGCGTTCGGTCTGCTGCCGCTTCCCATCGAATACGGCGCGCGCATCAACCTCATGGCCGCCGTGACCAGCTCGCTCTCCGCCGGCCTGTGGTTCCTCGTCGCCGAAGGCGTGCTGCGCACGTGGGTGCCGGTGAAGTGGGGGCGCTACATGGGTGCGGCCGCTGCGGTCATCATTGGCGGGACCGCGTTCACCGTGTGGAATCAGAGCGTCGTGAACGAGAAGGTGTACACGGTCGCGTTGCTCGGCCTCGCCTCGGTGAGCTGGCTCATGCTGCGCTGGAGCGACGCGCCCGATCGCAAGGGCGCCGATCGCTATCTGCTCACCGCCGCGTATCTCATCGGCCTCGGCTACGCCAATCACCCGGCCGGCTTTCTTCCGCTCCCTGCCGTGGGCCTGCTGGTGCTCATGCGCCAGCCGCTCGCGTTGCTCCGCTGGCGCCTGCTGCTCACCACGTTCGGCATGGTACTGCTGGGACTGACGCCCATGGTCGCCATGCCTATTCGCGCCGCACACGAGCCGTATCTCAACAGCGGTGGCGTGTCGGCCTGCACCGACGGCATCAAGTTCGACTGCACGTTCAGCAAGGAGACCTGGAAGCGCGTCAAGTCGCACATCGACCGCGAACAGTACTCGGGCCACAACTGGATGGAGCGCAAGGCGCCCATCACCGCGCAGTACGGCATGTTCTGGCTGTACTTCAAGTGGCAGTGGTTCCGCGACGCGTACAACCAGGCGTCCACGATGCAGTCCATGCTCGCCCTGCTCTTCCTGGGGCTCGGCCTCGCGGGCGGCTGGTCGCACTTCCAGCGCGATCGACGAACGTTCTGGTACGTGGGCGGCCTCATGTTCACGCTCACGATCGCCCTCGTCGTGTACCTCAACTTCAAGTACGGGCATTCGCAGGCGCCCGAGTTGGGCAACAGCGTCGATCGCGAGGTGCGTGACCGCGACTACTTCTATCTCTGGACGTTCTCGCTCTGGGGCGTATGGGCGGGCCTCGGGCTCGTGACGCTCTGGACGTGGATGGCGCGCGCGCTCGCGCGCTCGGCCGAGATCACCGACCGTGGCCTCCGCCTCGCTGCACCGGTGCTGTCGCTGGCGCTCATTCCGCTCGTCACCAACGCGATGGACGCGCCGCGCAACAAGCACACGTTCACGCGCGAGTGGGCACGCGACCTGCTCAACTCGGTGGAGCCGTACGGCATCATCATCACCAACGGCGACAACGACTCGTTCCCGCTCTGGTACGCGCAGGCCGTCGAGGGCATCCGCCGCGACGTGACGGTGGCCGTCGTGCCGTACCTCGGCACCGACTGGTACGCGCAGCAGCTCGCCAACCGCAAGATCGAGCCGTACGACAAGGAGAAGGGACCGGCGCTCTTCCGTGATCGCGACTGGCCCATGCCCACGAAGCCGCTCTTCGGGCTCTCGCGTGCCGAGCTGGCCGCCGTGCCGCCCATCGCGTCGCTGCCGTCCGCGCAACGCTTCCAGTTCGCCGATATCGATGTCGTCATCGGCAACGAGTACCTCACGCGTGACCAGCAGCTCGTGCTCTACATGATCCGCAGCGCCTACCCCGAACGCCGCCTGTTCTTCTCGTACGGTGGCTACGCGCAGGCGCTCGGCTTCGGCGATCACATCATCAACTTCGGCCTCTCGCAGAAGCTTGTGGGCAAGCGCCCCGATCCGTCACCGCTATTCATGCCACTGCGTGGCAATGAACTGCTCGATGTCGCGGCCACCGAATCGCTCTGGAAGGAATACCGCGGCATGAACGCGCTCATCACCGAGGACGGCTGGGTGGACGACGCGTCGGCCGGCATTCCGATCATGTACGTCATCACCGGGCAGTACCTCGCGGGATCGTTCAGCGCGGTCGGCGACTCGGCGCGTGCCGATTCGATCATGACCACGGTGGAACAGCT
>JALOPN010000116.1 GCA_025453875.1 Gemmatimonadaceae bacterium
GTTCGCGCGCGCGCGCGCGACCGGCTCGAACGCCTCGACCGCGAGCGCGGCCTCACCGGCGGCGAGGAGCGCTGCGCCCAGGGCATAGCTGCGCGCCAGATCGGATCGGTCATCGTGGGCGGCCGTGTCTCGCAACACCCGAATGGCCGCCTCGGCCTCGCCCGCGAGCGTGTGCGCGTTGGCGAGTGCGAGGCCCAGTGCCACGTCGCGTGGGGCCAGGGTGTGCGCAGCAGCGAAGGCCTCGACCGCCTTGGCGTGCCGGCCGGCGCGTTGCGCGGCGTCGGCCCGCTGCAGCAGCGCGACGAGGGGGTCGGACGCGGGGGGCACGGCGCTCACGCGCCACCACCGTGACGACGTGGGCCCGTGCGTCGCCAGCCGCGTAACGCGAAAAAAGTTCGAAAAAGTGGCTCAAGTTCGCCCGGGAGGTGCCGATAGACACTCGTGACCGGCCTCCACAACGGACGCCGGCGAGGCACGGATGCCTCACTCGACCATCACGGAGGATAGTCTCATGCGGATCAACACGAACGTCGGCGCTCTTGGCGCCTCGCGCAACCTGTTCCTGAACAACCTCGCGTCGGAAAGCAACATGCGGAAGCTCAGCTCGGGCCTTCGCATCAGCCGTGCCGCCGACGACGCCGCGGGTCTGTCGATCGCGAACAAGCTGCGCACGCAGAGCCGTTCGCTGGTGCAGGCGACCAACAACGCGCAGCAGGGTAACGCGATGCTCCAGATCGCCGAGGGCGCAGCCCAGACGATCCAGCGCATCCTCGAGCGTCAGAAGGAACTGATCGTGCAGCGCGAGTCGACGGGCAACAACGGCACCGTGACCGCGACGCTCGGCGCCGAAATCACGACGCTCTCGGCGGAAGCCACGCGTATCCAGAACACGACGAACTTCCAGGGTACGAACGTGTTCGCGAACCTGAGCTTCCAGGTGCTCGACTCGGCCTTGAACGGCACGGTCGCGGTAAACGCGTCGCTCACGGGCTTCACGGCGCTGACGGCCTCGTCCACGCTGGCTGGTGCCGACACGGCGCTGGCTGCCGTGAACAGCACGCTGGCCAACATCGGTGCCGGCCAGAACCGTCTCGACTACACGGTCGAGAACCTCAAGAACGCGGTGGTGAACGTCCGCGCGGCGGAGTCGACGATCCGCGACGTGGATATGGCCGAGGAGATGGCGACGTTCTCGAAGAACCAGATCCTCACGCAGGCTGCGCAGGCGATGCTGGCGCAGGCCAACCAGTCGAGCCAGGGCGTGCTCTCGCTCCTGCGGTAAGCCGCAGCGCGATCACCACCTGACCCGACGCACCCCGGGGCCGGCATCTCGCCGGTCCCGGGGTCGCCGCCTAAGCGGAGGTAGTACCGATGACCAGCCCAGCAGCGAACTTCAGCGGTCTGTCGAGCGGCGTGCAGTGGAACGACATCGTCGATTCCATTGTCGCGGCCGAGCGCGCGCGTTCCGTCACACCGGTCAGCGACCGGCTCGCCCTGCGTGGCCGACAGCAGGAAGCGTGGACGAAGTTCCGGACGCTTGTGGACAATCTCAACGATGCCGCGCGCAAGGTGCGCGTGAGCGGCTTCGGTGGATTCTCGAGCACGGTGCCCACGAGCCCGACGAGTGGCATGACGCTCTTCGGTGCGTCGGCGTCGACGCTCGCGACACCGGGGCGGTATCGGGTCGAAGTGCAGCAACTCGCCGAAACCGATCGCATCGGTGGACGCAGCGTGGCCGATCGCAGCGCCGCGCTCAATCTCGCGGGCGACTTCAGCATCAACGGCACCGCGATCAGCGTGGCGGCCGGCGATTCGCTGACGGCGATTCGCGACAAGATCAATGCGGCCAACACCGGAACGACGCCCACGGGTGTGAGCGCCTCGATCGTGAACGAGGGGAGCGCGGGTGGTCGTCTCGTGCTCACGCGTACGACGCCTGGCGCCGACGGCATCACGTTGACCGACGGCACGGGTGGGCTGGCGCGTGAACTCGGATTCGTGGATTCCCGTTCACGGCTCGCGACGTCGGCCACCGATGTCATTGCCGCCGCGCTCGGCATTGCCGTGTCCCCGCCACCGGCGAGCATTCGCATTGGTGATCGGGTCATCACGGTGGACCTGAGCACCGAATCACTGGCCAGCGTGGTCGCGAAGATCAACGCGGCGGGCGGTCAGGCCGCGACGGAGTCGGTCGCGTTCGGCGATGAGACGCGCACGCAACTCGTGGTGGATGGCAACGTTACCGCCGATCCTGGTGATCCGAACAGTCAAGCGGTCATCGATGCGTTGGGCATGATGGCCGGAACGACCGGCTCGGTTCGCCAGGTGGCGGCGAGTGGCGTGTACACGGATGCGGGTGGCGCGACGGCGACAGGCAGCACCGCACTCGCCGGTCTGCAGCTCGATGGCACGTCGGTCGGCCTCGCGGTGGGTGATGCGATCAACGTGCGCGGTACGCGCGGCGACGGCAGCACGTTCACCGTGGGCCTCGTCGTGGGCGCGGGCGATACGATGGACACGCTGCTGGCGCGTCTCAATGATCCCACGTCGGGCTTCGGCGCGGGTACGCGACCGGCGTCGGCCGTGATGGGCAGCGATGGACGCATTCGTGTGGCCGACAGCGCCGGCGGTGCCTCGCGCCTTGGCTTCACGCTGGAGGTCGTGCGTTCCAATGGCACGTCGGGCCCGATGGGTGCGTCGACGGTGGAAACGGCGGGACGCAACCGTCAGCTGCAGGAAGGACGCGATGCGATCCTGCGCGTGGACGGCACGGAGTACGTGCGCAGCAGCAACACGATCACCGACGTCATTCCGAATGTCACGCTGTCGCTCGCGAATGCAGAATCGGGCACGACGGTGGAGCTCGACATCTCGCGCGATCTCGACGGCGCCGCCGAGGCGATGCAGGAGCTGGTGACGGCGTACAACGAGGTGCGCACGTTCTTCGACGAACAGCGCCAGCTCGATGCGCCGTTGTACGGCAACTCGCTGCTGCGCGGGGTGGTGGACAGCTTCACGGCCGCGCTGCGGACAGAAGCGAGCGGCAACACCACGTTCACGCGCGCCACGCTCACGGGCGTGACGCTCGATCGGGTGGGTGGCCTCACGTTCGACGCGACGAAGTTCAAGGAAGCGCTGGGCTCGGCGCCGCAGGAGATCGAGGCGCTGTTCGGCTTCACCGGCATCGGCGGCGCGTTCGTGACGGCGACCGACAAGGCCACTGCCTTCGGGACCGGCACGATCAGCTCGCAGCTCAACTCCATTCTCGACTCGACGCAGCAGCTGCGGCAGCGCGAGGCGGATGCGGAACGTCGGCTCGAGGAGCGCCGGGCGGCCCTGGTGGAGCAGTTCACGCGAATGGAAGCGGCGCTCTCGCGACTCAACGCGCAGGGTTCCACGCTGTCTGGCCTGTTGGGATCGATTCAGAATTCACGGCGCTGATGCCGACACTCCGGACCGATCGCAGTTCACTCCTTCCTCGCCATTCTCACCGGGTGTCCATGTCGTACGCGAGTCAGGCCAGCAACTATCGCGAACTCGAGGTGCTCAGCGCCTCCCCCGAACGTCTCGTCGTGCTGCTGTACGACGGACTCGTGGTGCAACTGGAACGGGCGCGCCTCGCGACCGAGCGGCAGCACCTCGAAGGTCAGGTGGTCGCCCTGTCGAAGGCGCGCGCCATCGTGGGCGAGCTGCTCGCCACGCTCGACTTCGAGCAGGGCGGCGAAATCGCCGATCGGCTCGCGTCGATCTATCAGTACCTGCTGCTGGAGCTCGTGGACGTGGGGCGTCGTGGCGACACGGCGCTGATGCGTCGCCTGGGCGGCATCGCGGCCGAACTGCGCGATGGATTCGCCGGAGCGGCGGAGCAGGTGGCCACCGTCAAGCTGTCGGCCTGAGCCCATGGATCGTCCCGTGTCCGATTGGTCGACGCTTGTGGCGCGATTCGATGCACTTGGCGACGCTGCCCAGGAGGCGCTCGCCCGCACCGCGATTCCGCTCGACGGGTCGACGCCGCGTGATGACGCGGCCCCATCGGAGCGCGGACGTTCGGCCGACGAACAGCGGCTCACCGAGCTGCTGGCGGAGCGGGATGCGCTGCTCGCGCAGCTGACGGCCGCCGTGGCGGGGCACGACGACGCGCGACTCGCGCCGGCGCTGGAGCGCTCGGTGGCGCAGACGGGCGACCTCATTCAGCGCGTGGCCGAGCGGACCGATGCGCTGCGCGACGCCTTGCGCGCGCTGCAACGCGGGGCGCACGTGCATCAGGCCTACCGACAAGCGTCGCCCACGGGCGGCTGGGCCGTGATCGATGCGCGACGCTGATCCGACGCCGCACCTGACGTTCGACATGCTGCTGGCCGATACGCTGCACGAAATGGCCGCGCACGAGACGCTCGAGCCGGGGGAACCCGACGCGATCGATCGACTGCGCGACGAGGCGCTCCTGACGCTCCGCACGCGTGGTCCGGACGCCGGTCGGCCCTTCCACGCCGCGTATCGGCCGCTCGCCAGTCAGTCCGCGCCCGTCCACCCGCCGCGGCTCGATGTCCGGAGCTGAGCCGTTGCTCTCGGGTCGGTCACAATGACCGATTCAAGTTACGCGCCCGAGCTGCCGATAGTCACACCGCAGGAGGAGCAAACCCCATGAAGATTTTCGGCAGTTACGAACCCATCCGTCCCGACCGCCCGGTTTCGCCCGTCGCGCCGCCTGCTCCGCAGGGGCAGCCGACGACGACCCCGGTGGCGCCGGTGCGGCCAACCGACTCGGTGCAGCTGTCCGAGTCGGGCAAGTCGATGGCCCGTCAGTTGGCTGCGGAGTCGCGCGACACGCTCGATCCGGAGCGTACGGCGGAGCTGCGGCGCAAGGTACTCGAAGGCGCGTACAACACCCTCGACGTGGTCGATCAGGTAGCGCGCCGCATTCTGCAGCGCGGCGACCTGTAAGCCACGCTCGTTCTCGACCGACCCCACTCGGAGACCCCGCGAATGAAGTTCCTCGTCGTCGATGATTCCGCCACCATGCGGCGCATCGTCATCAACTCGCTGCAGCGGATCGGCTTCACCGACACCGTCGAAGCCGCCGACGGCCAGGAGGCACTCGCGCGCTTCGACAGTTCGATCCGGTTCGTCATCACGGATTGGAACATGCCGAACATGACCGGCACCGACTTCACGCGGGCGCTGCGGGCGCGTCCCGATGGCGCGCATGTGCCGGTGCTGATGGTCACGGCGCGCAGCGTGAAGGAAGACATCCTCACGGCGATGGAAGCAGGCGTCAACAACTACATCGTCAAGCCTTTCACTCCGCAGGTACTCAAGGAGAAGATCGACGCGCTCCTGCCTGCGGCGGCCGCGTGAGGACGCCACCATGAGCGATTCGCGCACCCAGGAAGTGCTGTACGAGACCGAAGCGGCGTTGCGACTGGTCGACCGCGGGCTCGACGGCCTTCGCGATGACGAGGGAGCAGCTGCAGACGCGCCGTCGACCGGACGCGCCGCGTCCGGTACCTCGACCGCGCTGACCTTCGAAGGAGGACTCAACGAATTGCCTGCGATCCTCGAGCGCGCCAACGCGCAGATTCTCGCGGTGCTCGCCCGTCTGCGCGAAACGCGGGCGGCCATCGAGACGACGACGCTCGAGCGCATCGCCTCGACGCACGAGAAGATTCGTGAAGTGACCTCGGCCACGGAAGACGCGGCCATCAACATCATGGATGCCTGCGATCGCGCCACGCAGATGGTGGACGATCTCGACGCCATCGACGCCGAGCCCACGCCCGATCGCGAGCGCGCGAGCACGGTGCGCGCGAGCCTGCGCGACGAACTGTTCGTGATGATGGGGGCCCTGCAGTTCCAGGACATCACGTCGCAGCAGCTGGCGCACGCCTCCTCGGTGCTCGTGGACATGGAGCAGCGACTCATCGAGATCGCGCGTCTCTTCGACACGCGCCTCGATGTGAGCGGCAAGATGACCGCCGTACCCGAAGCGCCCGACGCCAGGACGTACGATCCGAACGCGACCGTGCGCGATGCCGAATCGCGACAGGCGCTTGCCGACGAGATCTTCACCGCGGTGCGATCGAACGCCGCGTGATCGCGTGTGATGTCTGACGAACCGCCGGGTGGGGCCTCGAGGCCTCGCCCGGCGGTTCTGCATTCGGTTCGGACTGTCGCTCAACCTGTGCGCCATCGCAGCCGATACTGAACGCAGACGCCTGCGAGTCCGTGCGACTCGGGCGACCGTCCCTTCATCGAGACCTGTCCATTCGCCGTGTCCCATCTCACGCTCGACGATGCCGCGACGCTGCTGCTGCAGCTCGAACCGGGTGATCTGCCCGACCTTGCGCGCCTGCGCGACGCGCTGACCACGCTCGTCTTCGAGAACCGCGTTCCGATCG
>JALOPN010000402.1 GCA_025453875.1 Gemmatimonadaceae bacterium
CACACCATCACGATCACGGCCCACGGCACACTCTTGAGCACCGCGGCTTCGTCGGCCACATGACGCATCAGCAGCAGCGCCGCGACGGTGAATCCGGCGAGTCCGAGATGCAGCTTGAACACCACCACACCGAACACCCACGCGGCAAGCGCGATCAATGTCAGGCGCTGCGCCGAAGAGAACGGTGCGAGAGTGTCTGCCGCATCACCTGACGCGCGGTCCGGCGCGCGTGTCGCCACGGCCTCTGCATCGGCCGCGGCTGCACGCGTGAGGCGTCCGCCGAAGAGCACCCACGCGCCCAGTGCGGCGAGCGCGTGCGCCACGAAGTTCGCGCTCCACACCGCCCACTCGTGGCCAGGGAGTCCGGCGCGCTGCATGCCGTCGTGCACGATCACGCCCACCGAACTGAAGGGCGAGAGATTGCCCGCGTTCGCACCGTTGGCCACCATGAGCGCTGTGATGAGCGGCGATACCCCGGCGCGCGCGCCCGCGCTCATCGCGAGCGGTGCCATCAGCGCCGTTGCCGCGATGGCTCCGGGTCCCAACGTGCTCAGCACGCCGGCCAGCACGAAGAACAGCAGGGGGAGGCGGGCGCCGCCGGTACCGATGCGGCGCATCGCGCGATCCGTCAGCTGCCCGAGCGTCCCGTTCACCTGTGCGACGCCGAAGAGCAGCGTCACGCCGACGAGCGTCACGAACAGCGACGAGGGGAACGCCTCGAGCACACGCGTCGCGTTCCACTCGGCGCCGTACATCGCGACCGGCCACGCAAGTGCCACCGCCAGCACACCCACGTTCACGCGTGTCCCGAAGCTCGCCACGATGACGAGCGCGAGCGCCAGCAGCGACAGCAGGGCCGGCGACATGCTCACGGTGTCGGCAGTCGGTGCTTCTGCACCTTGCCAAGCGCCGTACGCGGCAACGCCTCGACGCGGACGAATGCGCGCGGGATCTTGAAGGAGGCGACCTGCGCGCGCAGCGCGTCCTCGAGCGCGACGGGATCGGCCGCGTCGCCCACGAAATACGCGATGGGCACTTCACCGCGCCGTGCGTCCGGCACGCCTATCACCGCAACCTCCACAACGCCCGGCATGCCCAACAGCAGCTCTTCCAGTTCGCGTGGATAGATGTTGAAGCCGCCGGAAATGATCAGGTCGCTCCGACGGCCCTGCAGGGTGATGTAACCGTCGGCGGCACGTCGGCGGCACGAACGCCGAGATCACCGGTACGGAACCAGCCATCCACAAACGCGGCCGCCGTGGCCTCCGGGCGATGCCAATAGCCGGCGCACACGTTTGCGCCACGGACCCACAGTTCGCCATGCACACCATCGGCAACGTCGACACCGTCTGCATCGCGAACCACGACCTCGACGCCCGGCAGCGGGCGTCCCACGGTCCCCGCTCGTCGTTCACCATCGTACGGATTGCTCACATTCATGAGCGTTTCCGTCATGCCGTAGCGTTCGAGAATGACGTGGCCGAATCGATCGGCGAACTGCGTGAGCACGGTTACCGGCAACGGCGCCGAGCCGGATACGAACAAGCGCACGTGCGCACCGATCGCGCGCGCGAGCTTGTGCGGCACTTCCAGCAGACGTACGTACATCGTGGGCACCCCGAAGAACACGGTGGGGCGATACGTCGTGAACCACGTCGGTATGCGGGTGTGATCGAAGCGCTCGGTGAGGCGCATGTGACAGCCGGAGGCGAGCCAGCACTGCACCCCGTTGCCGAGTCCATGCACGTGAAAGAGCGGCAGGATCTGCCAGGCGGACAGCAGCGCGCGCGCGTTGGCGGCGAAGTTGCCGTGCGTGAGCACCGCACCCTTCGCAGCGCCGGTCGTGCCCGAGGTGTAGATGAGCGCGATCGGGGTGTCGTCGGAGGCCGCGAAGGGTGCGTTGGCGATGGGCGCGTGCTGCTGCGCGTCCGCCCGCGCCGCGTCGAGTGCATCGACATCCCAGCGGAGCGTGCCGTCGGGGAAGTGCGCCGCGAGCTCGGCCGTGGTCACGACTGCCACCGGATCGGCATCGGCGACGATATGCCCGAGTTCGTGCCCACGATACAGCACGTTCATGGGCACGAGAATCACCCCGAGCTTCACCGCGGCGAGCCACAGGTCGATGAATCGCACGCTGTTCGGCAGGCACACACCGAGCCGATCGCCGGGCTGGACGCCGCGCGCGCGCAACACGGTCGCGAGCGCGTCGCTGCGCTCGTTGAGTTCACCGAAGGTGTACGAGCGCACGGTGCCGTCTGCCGCCTCGACCTCGAGCGCGGGCTGGTCGCGCCGATCGATCAGCGACGGCGTATACAGGGCGAGCAATGCCATGCGTCAGCGTTCGTGCTCGATCGAACCGCTCGTCGTCCGTCCGCGGGTGCGAAAGAACCGCCGGGCGTCATCCACCGCGTCGAGGAACGCATCACGTCCGCCAAGCGCGCGCCGTGCCGCGCCACGGGCGCACAGCGCGCCCACCACATTGCCGGTGCCACTGTAGGCACCCACGCCCCACACACCCGGCGCCACCGATTCCGCAATCGGCAGCTCATCCGCCGTGTACGTCACCGTCGCCGCCCAGCGGTGGGTGATCGGTGCTTGTGTCCCGACGCGCGTCCGCAGTCGGTGTTCGAGCCACCCTTGAATGTTGGCGCTTGGTGCGCTGTCGGTCGTGTACTCTTCGCCCTCGAACCGATCTCGGCCGCCACCGAGCAGCACGCGTCCATCGGGCAGTTGCTGCCAGTAGTCGTACCCGTAGCGCGCGTACACCGGGAAGTAGAGCGTCACATCGTGCGCGGGTGCGGTGGCCAGCATCTGCAGACGCACGGCGCGCAGTCGCGACGCGAGTGACGGCAGCAGCGTGCCTAGGGCGCCGTCCGCACACACCAGTATGTGCGCGGCTCGAATGATCGCGCCGTTCGCCAGCTCGACGGCGCCGCTCTCGACCGCCCGGACGAGCGTATGCTCGTGCAGCGTCGCGCCTTCCTGTTCCGCCATCTCGGCCAGTGCGTGCGCGCGGCGCACCGGGTGACACGCGCCGTCCTCCGGAAAAAGAAAGCCCGTGCCCTCGGGACCGATGTAGGACACGGCGCGTAATCCGGCCGCCCACATGGCCGCCGCCTGTCGTTCGCAATCGGCCCGTTCCTCG
>JALOPN010000010.1 GCA_025453875.1 Gemmatimonadaceae bacterium
GTCGTCGTCGCCATCCGCTGGTCGGGCATCAGCACCGGCACCGAACGCCTGCTCTACACCGGCACCATGCCTCCCTTCCCCGGCCTCGGCTATCCGCTGGTGCCGGGCTACGAAGCCGTCGGCACCATCGTGCAGGCCGGGCCCGCGTCCGGGCGCACCGAAGGGCAGCTCGTGTTCATTGCGGGCTCCAAGGGGTTCGAAGGCGCGCGCGGACTGTTCGGCGGACAGGCGGCGCGCGTTGTCGTGCCGGGCGCCCGCACCGTGCCCATCACCGACGCCGTCGGCGAGAAGGGCACGCTCTTCGCCCTCGCGGCCACCGCGTATCACGCGCTCGGTGTCGGCCAGCGGCCGCTCCCCGATCTCATCATCGGACACGGCGCACTCGGTCGCCTCATCGCGCGCCTCACGCTCGTGCTCGGCGGTGCGGCGCCAACCGTCTGGGAGATCAATCCCGTCCGCATGGGGGGCGCGAACGGTTATCGCGTCGTGCACCCCGATGACGATCAGGGCACCACGTATCAGTGCATTCAGGAAGTCAGCGGCGCCAACGGCCTCATCGACACGCTCGTGAGCCGTCTCAAGCCGCGCGGGACGATCGTGCTCGCCGGGTTCTATCACGAGCCCGTGTCCTTTGTGTTTCCGCCGGCGTTCCTGCGCGAGGCCACGTTCACCGTGGCGGCGCAGTGGGCACCCGGCGATCTCGTGGCCGTCGCCGAACTCGCCAACAGCGGCAAGCTCGATCTGGATGGCCTCATCACCCACCGGCAGGATGCGAGCGAGGCCGATCGTGCCTACGTCACCGCGTTCACCGATCCCGATTGCGTCAAGATGATCCTCGACTGGAGCGCCGCCGCATGAGTGACCACGCCCTGCACCAACTCCACAGCAACGTCCGCGCCGAAGCAAACAGCGAACCGGACGCGGTGCACACCGGCCCGGTGACCAAGGAAACGCAGATCATCGCCATTTACGGCAAGGGCGGCATCGGCAAGAGCTTCACGCTCGCCAACCTCTCGTACATGATGGCGCAGCAGGGCAAGAAGGTGCTGCTCATTGGTTGCGATCCGAAGTCGGACACCACGTCGCTCCTCTTCGGCGGCAAGGCGTGCCCCACCATCATCGATGTGAGCTCGAAGAAGAAGCTCGCCGGTGAAGAAGTGAAGATCGGCGACGTCTGCTTCAAGCGTGACGGCGTATTCGCGATGGAACTCGGCGGCCCCGAAGTCGGTCGCGGTTGCGGTGGTCGCGGCATCATCCACGGCTTCGAAATCCTCGAGAAGCTCGGCTTCCACGACTGGGGCTTCGACTTCGTGCTGCTCGACTTCCTTGGCGACGTCGTGTGTGGCGGCTTCGGCCTCCCCATCGCGCGCGACATGTGCCAGAAGGTCATCGTCGTGGGTTCGAACGACCTGCAGTCGCTCTACGTCGCCAACAACGTCTGCAACGCGGTGGAGTACTTCCGCAAGCTTGGCGGCAACGTGGGCGTGGCCGGCATGGTGGTGAACAAGGATGACGGCACCGGCGAAGCTGCGAAGTTCGCCGAGAAGGCGGGCATTCCCGTGCTCGCCAAGGTGCCGCAGCACGAGGACATCCGTCGCAAGTCGGCCAACTACGAAATCATCGGCTTCCCGGGCGGCCAGTGGGGCCCGCTCTTCGAAGAGCTTGCCACGAACGTCGCCGAGGCCCCGCCGGTGCGTCCGAAGCCCATGAGCATGGATGCGCTGCTCGATCTCTTCTCCGCCGAGTCAACCGGTCGCGACGTGCAGCTCGAGCCCGCGACGATGTTCGACATGTGCGGCAAGGAAGACATCGTGAAGCCCACGCTCGAAGTCGTGTACGACACCGTCTGAGGACGCGCATCATGAGTCTCGACCACAAGCCGATCGGTGAAGTCGTGTACGACGACGCCGGCGCGAGTCCGATGATCAACGACGGCGACGCGCCTGGTGGCATGGGGTGCGGCGCCGGTGTTGCCGAGCAGGGCGCGAGCGGTCGCGCGCTGCCGGTGGTGAACCCGAATGACGTCAACCTCGCGGCGACGCAGCAGGATGGCCTCGGCTGTCACGCGGGCGCGAACGAGATGCGCGCCGCCGCGCGCGCGGCCGGCAAGAGCGATACGCTCGATCAGTACGCGGCCGATTATCCAAAGGGACCGCACGATCAGCCGCAGAGCATGTGCCCGGCGTTCGGTTCGCTGCGCGTGGGACTGCGCATGCGCCGCACGGCGACCATCCTCAGCGGCAGCGCGTGCTGCGTGTACGGCCTCACCTTCACGTCGCACTTCTACGGCGCGCGGCGCACGGTTGGCTACGTGCCCTTCAACTCGGAGACGCTCGTCACCGGCAAGCTCTTCGAGGACATTCGCGACGCCGTCTACAAGATGGCCGATCCGGCGCAGTACGACGCGATCGTGATCACCAATCTCTGCGTGCCCACCGCGTCGGGCGTGCCGCTGCAGATCCTCCCCAAGGAGATCAACGGCGTACGTATCATCGGCATTGATGTGCCCGGCTTTGGCGTGCCCACGCACGCCGAAGCGAAGGACGTGCTCGCCGGCGCCATGCTCAAGTACGCGCGCACCGAAGCCGAGCAGGGTCCGGTGCAGGCGCCGCGCGGTGGCAAGGCACAGAAGCCCACGATCACGCTCGTGGGAGAGATGTTCCCCGCCGATCCGGTGGGCATCGGCATGATGCTCGACGGCCTCGGCCTCGCCGCGGGTCCTGTCGTGCCCACGCGCGAGTGGCGCGAACTCTACGCCGCACTCGATTGCGTGGGCGTGGCCGCCATTCACCCGTTCTATACCGCGTCGTTCCGCGAGTTCGAAGCGGCCGGACGCCCCATCGTGGGCTCGGGCCCCGTGGGCTACGACGGTACGGCGGCGTGGCTCGACGCGATCGGCGACATGGCGAACGTGAAGAAGGAACTCGTCGACGCCACCAAGAACCGGCTGCTGCCGGCCATCAAGGGCGCCCTCGAGAAGGTGCCCATCAAGGGTCGCATCACGCTCTCCGGCTACGAAGGCTCGGAGCTGCTCGTGGCGCGTCTGCTCATCGAGAGTGGCGCCGACGTTCGGTACGTGGGCAGTGCCTGCCCGCGCACGCGCTTCAGCGATGCCGACCGTGAATGGCTCGAGGCGAAGGGGGTGCGCGTGCAGTTCCGCGCGTCGCTCGAGCAGGACATCGCGGCCATGCAGGAGTTCGAGCCCGACCTCGCCATCGGCACCACGCCGGTCGTGCAGAAGGCCAAGGAGCTCACGATCCCGTCGCTCTACTTCACCAACCTCATCTCGGCGCGACCGCTCTTCGGTCCGGCCGGCGCGGGCTCGCTCGGCATGGTGGTGAACACCGCCATCGCCAACAAGCATCGCTTCGACGAGATGAAGTCGTTCTTCGGTGATGTCGGCAGCGGCTACAACGCCGGCGTGTGGGAGGAGATCCCGCAGGACAAGCCGGAGTTCCGCGAGCACTACAAGCGTCACATCGAGAAGCTCAACAAGAAGCGCAAGGCGGAGGCGATGGTATGACCCTCATCCTCGACCTCGATCGCGCCGGCGGCTACTGGGGCGCGGTGTACGTCTTCACCGCGATCAAGGGCATGCAGGTGGTCATCGACGGCCCCGTGGGGTGCGAGAACCTCCCGGTGACGTCGGTGCTGCACTACACCGACGCGCTGCCGCCGCACGAGCTGCCCATCGTCGTCACGGGCCTCGGTGAAGAAGAACTCGGCCAGACGGGCACCGAAGCCGCCATGAAGCGCGCGCACACCACGCTCGATCCCGAACTGCCGAGTGTGGTGGTGACAGGCTCGATCGCCGAGATGATTGGCGGTGGTGTCACGCCCGAAGGCACGAACATTCAGCGCTTCCTGCCGCGCACCATCGACGAAGATCAGTGGCAGGCCGCGAACCGCGCGATGTACTGGTTGTGGACGGAGTACGGTCTCAAGAAGGGCGTCCGTCCGAAAAAGCGCGAGCGGCAGCCTGGCGACAAGCCGCGCGTGAACATCATCGGCCCCATCTACGGGTACTTCAATACGTGGAGCGATCTCGCCGAGATCCGTCGCCTCGTGGAGGGGATCGGCGCCGAGATCAACATGGTGTTCCCGCTTGGCAGCCATCTGCAGGATGTGCCGCGCCTTGTCGACGCCGATGTGAACATCTGCATGTACCGCGAGTTCGGTCGCATGCTGTGCGAGGATCTCGAGGTGCCGTACCTGCAGGCCCCGATCGGACTGCACAGCACCACGAAGTTCCTGCGCACACTCGGCGAGATGCTCGGGCTCGACCCCGAACCGTTCATCGAGCGCGAGAAGCACACGACGATCAAGCCGCTCTGGGATCTGTGGCGTTCGGTCACGCAGGACTTCTTCGGTACGGCCAGCTTCGCGATCGTGGCCAACGAAACGCACGCGCGTGGTATTCGCCACTTCCTCGAGACGGAGATGGGATTGCCGTGCACGTTC
This sequence comes from Gemmatimonadaceae bacterium, assembly GCA_025453875.1. Lineage (GTDB taxonomy): Bacteria > Gemmatimonadota > Gemmatimonadetes > Gemmatimonadales > Gemmatimonadaceae > JAABRT01. The sequence goes on from JALOPN010000010.1 coordinate 4,462, forward strand.
AGCTTCGCGCGGCGTCCCGGCGTGAAGCCCGACAACGAGGCGGTGCGGCAGGCCATCAAGGAGAAGCCGCCGCTCATCATGTTCGGCAGCTACAACGAGCGCATGTATCTCGCCGAAACGGGCTCACGCGCGATGTACATCCCCGCGTCGTTCCCGGGCGCGATCGTGCGTCGGCACACGGGCACGCCGTTCATGGGGTACTCGGGTGCGACGTATCTCGTGCAGGAAGTGTGCAACCAGCTCTTCGACGCGCTCTTCCACATCCTGCCGCTCGGCACGGACATGGACAAGATCGACGCGACGCCGAGTCGTCTGCATCAGGAGCTGCCGTGGACGGACGAAGCGAAGGCGCTGCTCGACGAACTCACCGAGGAGCAGCCCGTACTCATTCGCATCTCGGTGGCGAAGCGGTTGCGTGATGCAGCCGAGAAGGATGCGCGCGACATGGGCGACGCCGAGGTGACGCGAGAGCATGTGCTCGCCTCGCGCCGCGCCGTCGTGGGCGCGGGGGCCTGAGCGAGGCCCGCGAGCGTCATCACTCAGCGCGCGAGTGCATCGAGCGTGCGTGTCAGCATGCGAACGGCCACGCCGGGCACCTCATCAGGGATGAGGTGCCCGGCGTTGTCTATGACCTCGAACGTCGCATGCGGCATGAGCCGGACCGCCCGTTCAAGGGGTTCGCGCGGCACCCACGTATCGCGTGCACCGGCGATCGCATGGAAGGGCACACGCAAGGCGACGGCGTCTCGCAGCAGCGTGGGCACGTCCCAGCGGCTCATCATCGTGAGCGCCGCCGCGACGTGCGTTTCCTCGCGACACAACGTGCGGTACACGGCGCGCTGTGCGGGTGTGAGCGTCGAGCCGCTCGAGTCGAGCATGACATCGAGCGCGCCGGTTCCCCCCGCGAGTCGGGCGGCGAGCCCCGCCACCAGTCGCGATTCCACGAGGGGCGCGAGCAGCGGCGCGACCAGCGCGACGTACGCCGCCGGCGGGGGGACGAGCGCCGGGTTGAAGCCGACGAGCGCAGCCGGCGTGGCGTGGCCGTCGAGTGTCAACCGCAGGCTGACAGCGGCGCCCGCCGAGTGGCCGGCAATGATGGCGGGTGTCACGTCCAGGGCGCGCAGCAGTTCACCGACGGCCCTCGCCATGCCGGCGAGCGAAAAGACGTCTCGTCCGAGTCCCCGCGGGACGCGCGTGAAGGCGTGTCCCGGCAGATCGACGGCGAGGACGTGGGCGCGCTCGGCGAGCGCGGGGAGCACGTCGGCCCACTGGTGGGTGGAACCGGCGGTGCCGTGGAGGAGCAGCACGACGGGTCCGGCACCGCTCGACTGCACGTGCCAGGTGATGTCGGCGACGTCGACGAGTCGGCTGGCGCCCCGATTGGGCCAGTGTTCGGGGGGGATTGGACCGGTCATGCCAATGAATTCGTGCCGAATGCGAGAAAGTGTCAGAAAAAGCGTAAATTCTTCTTGACGCTTTTGAGTGTCATCCCCAGTTTACAGCCTGCAGGATCAGTCACCGGGAATGCTCTCATTCCGGAGCATTCCACCCCGCCGCGAGGGAAGTCGCGGCAGCCTCGTCCCAACCGGGAGGAATGATGGAGAACAAAGGCGGAATGAATGATGAAGAGGCCCGTGCGTTTCACGGCTACTTCATCATGGGCATGTCGGCGTTCGTGCTGACGGCGGTGGGCGCGCACCTGCTCGCGTGGAGCTGGCGTCCCTGGCTTTGAGCCATCGACGTCTGACTCGTACCCCTAACCGCTCATAAGAGGAGCGCCACATGCATCGCCTCTGGGTGGGGCTTGACCCCCACATCGTCCTGTCCGTGCTCGGCTCGTTCATCGCCGGGACCGTTCTGGTCATCCACCTCTTCGCCTTCCGGGTTGTCGACTATCCGGGAAGCACCATCGCGAAGTATTCCTCGTCGGCAGCCGCCACCCGCTAAGGGAGTAGTCATGCACAGAATTTGGCTGGCCTTCGACCCGCGACGCGTGATGATCGCGCTGTTTGGCTTTCTCGGCCTGCTCGCGTTCATCATCCACTTCATCCTCCTCGGATCGCAGCGCTACTCGTGGATCGACAACGGGACGCTGACGGCCGCTGAGGCCCCGATCGGCGGAACGAGTGCGTCGGCCGCAGCGGACATGTCGCCGCTGCCGCCGGGTCGCTGACGTCGAGTCGTCGCGTCCGCGGGGCGGGACCGGGCATCGGCCCTGTCTGGCCGATCCCGGTTCCCGCGCCCTCGGAACCCTTTCCTGTTCGTGTTGTCGCAGTACCCCTGCAGCTTCCTTCCATGCCGCACGCGCGTCTGTTGCACGCCTCGGAGACCTGAGTCCATGGCGACCCTCAGTTTTGAACGCAAGTATCGAGTCCGCGGTGGAACGCTGATCGGCGGAGATCTTTTCGATTTCTGGTTCGGTCCGTTCTACGTGGGCTTTTTTGGTGTGACCACGATCATCTTCTCGGTGCTCGGCACCGCCCTGCTGGTGTGGGGCGCGGCGATGGGTCCGACGTGGAATCTGTGGCAGATCAGCATCGCGCCGCCCGATCTGTCGTACGGGCTCAAATTCGCCCCGCTCGCTGAAGGCGGGCTGTGGCAGCTGGTCACGATCTGCGCGATCGGTGCGTTTCTCAGCTGGGCGCTCCGCCAGGCGGAGATCAGCCGCAAGCTCGGTATGGGTATGCACATCCCGTGGGCGTACGGCGCCGCCGTGCTGGCCTACGTGACGCTGGTGGTCTTCCGCCCGATGTTGCTGGGCGCGTGGGGCCATGGCTTCCCCTACGGCATCTTCTCGCATCTGGATTGGGTCTCGAACGTGGGGTACCAGTACCTCCACTTCCACTACAATCCGGCGCACATGATCGCCATCACCTTCTTCTTCACCAACTGCCTCGCGCTCGCGATGCACGGATCGCTGATCCTGTCGGTGACGAATCCCAAGAAGGGTGAGCCGGTCAAGACGAGCGAGCACGAGAACGTCTTCTTCCGCGATCTGGTCGGCTATTCGATCGGCGCGATCGGCATTCATCGCCTCGGCCTGTTCCTCGCGATGAGCGCCTCCATCTGGAGCGCCATCTGCATCATCATCTCGGGTCCCTTCTGGACGAAGGGGTGGCCGGAATGGTGGAGCTGGTGGCTCAATCTTCCCATCTGGCCTGCCTGAGGCGCTCCCGAATGCTCGAGTACCAGAATCTGTTTACGCGTGTGCAGGTGCGGCACGCCCCGGATCCGGGTCTTCCGGTTCGCATGGGGCTCACCGGCGCACGCTACGGCAAGGGGTTCTTCCTCTCGCTGGCTGGACGCCTCGGTGATGCGCAGGTCGGGCCGATCTATCTCGGCTGGGCCGGCATCCTGTCGCTGATCACGGGCTTCATCGCCTTCGAGATCATCGGCCTCAACATGTGGGCGTCGGTGGGCTGGGATCCGGTCCAGTTCATTCGCATGCTCCCCTGGCTCGCCCTCGAGCCACCCTCACCCGCCTACGGGCTCAGCCTGCCGCCGCTCAACGAAGGCGGCTGGTACCTGATGGCCGGCTTCTTCCTGACGGTCTCCATTCTGCTCTGGTGGGTGCGCACGTACCTGCGCGCTCGCGCGCTGGGCATGGGCACGCATCTCCCGTGGGCGTTTGCGTCGGCGATCTTCCTCTACCTGTCCTTCTTCTTCCAGCCGCTCCTCGTGGGCTCGTGGAGCGAGATGGTGCCCTTCGGCATCTTCCCGCACCTCGACTGGACGAGCGCGTTCTCCATCCGCTACGGGAATCTCTACTACAACCCGTTCCACGCGCTCTCGATCGTGTTCCTGTACGGCAGCGCGGTGCTCTTCGCGATGCACGGCGCCACGATTCTCGCCGTCGCCCGCATGGGCGGTGAGCGCGAAATCGAACAGATCACCGACCGCGGAACCGCCGCCGAACGCTCGATGTTGTTCTGGCGCTGGACCATGGGCTTCAACGCCACGATGGAGTCGATCCATCGCTGGGCCTGGTGGTTCGCGGTGCTGACCACGTTCACGGGCGGCATCGGCATCCTGCTCACGGGCACGGTCGTGGACAACTGGTATCTCTGGGGACAGAAGCACGGTCTCGTGGCCAGCTATCCGGCGCAGAACACGCTCACGCCGGAGCAGCAGGAGCTGCTGCGCGGACGCTATCAGGGCAGCACGCCCGACAGCTTCCCGTCGTATCTCGCACCCACGGCCGCCGCGGCGCCCGCCGTGCTCCCGCCGCTCGATTCGACCGAACTCGCGCCGGTGGTGTCGGCCGAGGAGATCGCGAGCGCCCTCGGGACGGCCGGTCGCGTGGACCTGCGCGCCATCTACTTCGTCACGGGCTCCGGTGAGTCGCGTGTCGAGTCAGAGGAACAGTACCGCGCGGTGCAGGCGTATCTCACCGCCAACCCGGACGCACGCATCAGCATCGTCGGGCACACCGACAATGTCGGCGATTCGACGGCCAACCTCACGCTCTCGGAGCAGCGCGCCGCCCACGTGCGCGATCGCCTCGTGACGGAGTACGGCATCGACGCGGCGCGCATCGTGGGTGTCTCGGGCCGCGGACAGGAACAGCCGGCCGCCACGAATGACACGCCCGAAGGTCGCCGCGCGAATCGCCGCGTCGAACTCGTGCGCGAAGCCCCCACGGGAGGTGTGCAATGATCCGCCTTGATCGGCACAGCGCGGCGGTCGCCGCCGCGCTGCTCGCCGTCACCGCACTCTCCGGCTGTGACTACTTCGGCAAGGACCGCGCCGGCGTCCAGACGGGATACCGTGGCACCGCCATGGAACAGGTCTACAACGAACCCGCCGTCAACGCCGAGTTCGCCAAGGTCGTGATTCCGGAAGCGCTGCCACCGGTGTCGCCCTCGACCGATTCCGGACCGCTGCCGTGGCAGAACGTGCAGGTGCTCAACGACATCTCCGTGGCGGAGTTCAACCGCACGATGGTGGCCATGAGCACCTGGGTCGCTGGTACCGGCAACTGCGGGTACTGCCACAATCTTGGCAACCTCGCTGCCGACACGACGGCGAAGGGCGAGCCGCTCTACACCAAGATCGTCGCGCGTCGCATGATCCAGATGACGCGTCACATCAACTCGCAGTATCCGCAGCACGTCGCCAACACGGGTGTGACCTGCTACACGTGCCACATGGGCAAGCCCCTGCCCAACGGCCTGTGGTTCTACGCGAGTCAGAACGATCACCTGCGGCACTACCTCGATCGCGACGGCGCACGCGTCATCTCGCATGACATGGCGCCCAGCGACAAGAACCGCAGCTCGGTCAAGCAGACGGAGTGGACGTACAAGCTCATGATCTCCCAGTCGAACTCGCTGGGCGTCAACTGCACGTACTGCCACAACTCGCGGCTCTTCTCGAGCTGGGAGGAAGCCCCGCCGCAGCGTGTCACGGCGTACCACGGCATCCTCATGCTGCGCGATGTGAACACCAACTTCCTCGCGCCGCTGCAGCCCGTGTACCCCGAAGTGCGCCTCGGCAAGGCGATGGGCGATGCGCCCAAGGCGCAGTGCCTCACGTGCCACAATGGGGCCTACAAGCCGCTCTATGGCGCGCAGATGGTGAAGGACTACCCGGCGTTCTGGGGACGTCCCGATTGGAACGGTGTGCCCTTCCCGGGCCGCTACATGCAGGCGGCCGCCGCCGAACCGGCGGTCGAGATGATGGATTCGACGGCAACGCCGACCGTCGAGGTGGCGCCGGTCCCCGCCGGTACGCCCGCGACCACACCGAGCACGCCGTCGGTCTCGAGCCGCAACAGCACGCCCCGCACCACCACGGGCACGCAGCGCTGATTCGGCGGGATCCGACAGCAACGTCCCGCGATGCCGAGGCATCGCGGGACGTTTGCGTTGTGCCCCCTCGCTTGCGCGAACGGCCGGCGTGGCGACATTGATCGAAACCGCGCGCCGTCCCCGCGGCGTTTCCCTGCAACCGCGGCGGCGTCCTCACCCGGACGCGCCTGACCTGTCGCCTTCTCCCGGAGCCGTCCCATGACGACCCGTCGCCTTCCCGTCTACATCCTCGCCGACGTGTCCGGCTCGATGCAGGGCACCCCCATCGAGTCGGTGAAGTCGGGCATCCGTCAGCTGCACCGCGACCTGCTCGGTGACCCCCAGGCCATCGAGAGCGCGTATCTGTCGATCATCACCTTCGGCAACAATGCGACGCAGATGGTGCCGCTCACCGAAGTCGCGATGTTCAACCCGCCCGAGCTGACCGCGAGCGGCACCACGAACTTCGGCGACGGCCTGCGCATGCTGCTCGAGAGCTTCGATCGCGAACTCGTGCGCACCACCGCCGACCAGAAGGGCGACTGGCGTCCCCTCGTGTTCGTGCTCTCCGATGGCGCGCCCACCGATACCGAGTGGCCCACGTATGCGCAGCAGCTGCGCGAGCGTCGGCCCGCCAACATCATCGCGGTCGCGTGCGGTGATCAGGCCGATGTCAACGTGCTCAAGCAGGTCACGGAAAACGTCATCCTCATGCAGGAAATGACGCCCGATGCGTTCAAGGCCTTCTTCGCGTTCGTGTCGGCGTCGGTGAAGCAGACGTCGCAGAAGGTGGGCGCCGTGGCCGATGGCAGTGCCATCACGTTGCCGCCGCCGCCGCCTGGCATCACGATCGTCCCGTGAGCGGAGCGGCGTCCGAGCAACCGGAGCCGAGCGCAACCGCGGCGAACACGAGTGCCGCTGAGCCGGGCGTGCCACCGGTTGCGCCGGCACCCGTCGAGGAGCCCCTGCCCCGCCCCGCGACGTGGACGGTCAAGCCACCAGACGCGCCGTGGTGTCCCGACGGGCGCCTCGACGCGATCCTCGCGCGCCTCGAGCCCGCGGTCGCGGCGCGCTTTCGCGACCGCGTCGCGCAGGCGAACGTGGAACGCGCCGAGGGACATGGCCTGCACGCCGTGAGCGACGCGTGGACGGTGACGGCCGCCATGCGTCGCGGCCGCCGGCACGCGCACACCGGCGCGTGGAGCGATGACGCGTTCTTTGCGTCGCTCTCCGCGCATCGTGGTGTGCTCGTGGTCGCCGATGGGGCTGGCAGCGCCACGTGGAGTCGGCTCGGCAGTGCGATCGCGGTGGACGTCGCCGGCCACGCATTGCGCGCAGCGGCCGATGTGAGCGCGGAGTCCATGCACCAGGCCGTCGAACGCGCCGTGCTGACGCTGCGCACCGTCGCCACCGCCCTCGAGGTCGCACCGCGCGAGTTGCGTACCACGCTGCTCGCCGTGGCCTGGGAGCCCGATGGCACGCGCCATCGTCTCGTGACCACGCAGGTGGGCGACGGATCGCTCGTGCTCGCGCACGCCGATGGCACGATCAATCGTCCCGCCGCTGGTGATGGTGGTGAATGGTCGGGCGAAGTGCACTGCTTCGTGCCCGATGAGGAGACGATGACGCGCGCGCGCGCCGCCACCGTCGTGCATGACGTGCCCGATCTCGCCGCGCTGCTGCTCGTCACCGACGGCGTCGACGATCCCTGTTATCCGTTCCCGCGCTTCGCCGGCCCCATTCTCGGACAGCTGCTGCACGGCACCACGGCCCCGCTCACGGGACTCGGCGTGCAGGCCACCGCGCCGTCCGTGATCAACGCCGCCGATCCGGCCGCCGCGCTGCACGCGTGGCTCGGCTTCGAGAAGCGCGGCGAGAACGACGACCGCACGCTCGCCGTGGCGTTGCACACCACGGCCTCGCACGTGATACCGCCATGGGCACCGTCAACGTCCGCCTGACCGATGGCCGCACCCTCCTGCTCAATGACGAGCCGGTCGGCAGCGGCGCCGAAAAGCGCGTCTTCCTCACCCGCGATCGGCAGTACGCGGTGGGGTTTTTCTTCGGCACGCTCAAGGATCGCCGCGAGCGCGTCGATCGACTGACACGCATCATCGCCACGTACAACCCGACACTCGGCGCGCACGGCGACTACTGGACACCGTACTTCTCCTGGCCCGTGGCCATGGTGGACGGCGTGAACGCCGTCCCCATGGAGTTCGCGCGACGCCAATCGCTCGTGTGGCCACCACTCGGTGTGGTGACTCCGACGTACCGCGACAGCTTCTACTTCCGCGATCGCTTCGGCAGTCGGCAGGAGAAGGAGGTGAAGTGGTTCACGGGGGGCAAGGCATCGCAGTTCGTGCCGCGCGAGGAGCAGGGCTCGCTGCTCGGGCGACTGCGCGTGGCCACGCGGCTCGCCCGCGCGATTCGACGCATGCACTTCGCAGGACTCGCGCACAGCGATCTGTCCAACAAGAACGTGCTCGTGGATCCGAAGGGTGGCGACGCGATGGTCATCGACATCGATTCGCTCGTCGTGCCGGGGATCGCGCCGCCGAGTGTGCTCGGCACACCGGGGTACATTGCGCCCGAGGTACTCGCCGGCAAGACGGTGCCGAGCATCGCGACCGATCGGCACGCGCTCGCCGTGCTCATCTACCAGCTGCTGCTGCAGCGGCATCCACTGCAGGGGAAGCGCGTCAACAGTCAGCGTTCGGCCGAAGAAGACGAAACGCTGAGCATGGGCGCGCGTGCGCTGTTCGTGGAGCACCCCACCGATCGCAGCAATCCACCGGTGCAGCCGATTCGCGTGCGCTACGATCAGCTCGGGCCACACCTCACGCCACTCTTCGAGAAGAGCTTCGTGCACGGCCTGCACGCGCCGGCGAAGCGAGCCGACGCGGGCGAGTGGGAACTCGCGCTGTATCACACGCTCAACATGCTGGCGCCCACGCAATCAGGGCGGCAGTGGGTGGTCACCGGCCCCGGCCTCAGCACGACGTGCGCCTTCAGTGGCGAGCGCGTGGCGGGACCGCTGCCGTACGCCCGCGTCTGGCGCGAGACGGACAAGGGACTGGTGGATGAGAAGCTCACCTTCTCGCTCTTTCACCATCTCGTGCTGCACACGTGGCACCTGCGCCCCGGCGTGTCGCCCAACGAAGCGGCCGATCGGTCACCGCAGGGCTACATCGCACAGCACAACGGCAAGTGGTGGCTGGTGAACACGTCGCACACGCCGCTGCAGGTGATCGACGGACCGGCGATCGGCCACAATGCCTCGGTCGAACTCGTGTCCGGATTGACGCTGCGCACGAGCGACACATCGCCGGCGCGCGTGCTGCGCATCGACTTCCTCCGCTGAGATCACGCGCGTGCGAGCGCCGCCATCCATCGCGACGAGGGAGTGCGCGTGAGTGCGCCGCGCGACGCCGCTGCGCGCGCGCTCGCGCAGTTGCTGCGTGATGGCGAAGCGTGGCCGAGCCCGACGCCGCTTCGGTTGCGCAATCTGCTGCTCGACGCCTGCGGCAGCGATCATCGCGCTCTCGTCGAACTGCTGCTGCGTGTGGGGCGGCACGGCGTGGCCGATGCGCTGCGCAAACTCTCACGCGCGTCCACGAGCACGTGGCCGGCGCATCGCACGCGACTCGTGTCGCTCGCGTGTGGCGAACTGTTCATCGAGCGCGACATCGCCGCGTGGGCCGTGGACGCCTGGGCCGTCGCGCTCGAGGTGATCGACGACAGCACCGCCGATGCGCTGCGCCGCGACTACGCCGAACAGGCGCGACGTGCCGACGCCGAGCGCGCGCGCGAAGAGGCGCGCGCGGCGGTGCTCGCGCGGTCGCAGGCGGCCATGGCAACGCTGGCGAGCACCACGGCGAGTGCCACCACCGCCGGTGCGGTGGCGATGAACGCGGGGTGGCCTGCCGCGGCGGGGGCGATGCCCTCGCTCATTGGCGGTACCCCGGCGGGCACGAGTGGACTGGGGCGCCCACTCACCGGCGCCGGTGGCCTGCTCGCCAATCCGCGCTGGGGCGGCACCGCGGCGCAACTGCTGTCGCAACCGTCGTGGGCGGGTGGTGCGGGCACCGGACGCGTCGGCGCGTGGCGTCGTGGCCGCACGGGGCCACCTCGGTGGCGCGTGGCGTCCACGCCGTTGCCACCGCCGAGCATGAAGCGCTTCTTCGCGCTCTTTGCGGTGGTGTCGGTGTGCATGGCGGGCGTCGTGGGGCTGATGCGACGCATTGGCCCCGATCTCGCGCCGCCGCGCCCGTACCTGCCGTTGCCGGTGGCCACCATCGTCGACTCGACGCGCACGATGCGGTCGGCAGACTCCACCGCAGTCGACACGCGCTCGGTGGAGATGTCGGCGCAATCGGAACGTCGTGAGGGCGCGTCCCCCATTGGCCGCGTCACGCCCGTCCCCACCGCGGCGACCGGCCGCGCTCCGAGCCCTGCGCCAGCGCCGCCGTCCGCGCGCGCGTTCGTGCCGCGCGCCCCGTTCGACGCCATCGCGGCGGGCGTGGGCGGCCGCTATCGCGTGGAACAACGCAGTGTGTCGGTGTATGGCAGCGGATTGTGCGATCCCGTGGCCGATGCGCTCGCCGAGCGGCCGCTGCAGAGCGAGGAGTCGTTTACGCACGTCCCGGGGCAGCGCGTGTTCGCGATGGTGTCGCGCGGTGATGTGAGCGGGACGATCGAACCCGACGGCGTCTTCATGACCGGTGTGCACCGCACCACGCACAACAACGTGCGACTCGAGTTCCGCATGGTGGGGCGCTTCACCGACACGGGCTTTACCGCCGTCACCATGACCACGACCGACGCCGTGCTGCGCTATCGCGAGCGGCAGCAGTGCGTGATTCGCGCGGACCTGATCGGCACACGCGTGCGTTGACGTCTCACTCATGAGTTTCACCGCCGCCCCCGACACGCGCCGCGCCATGCGCGATGCCCTGCACCGTCTCGTCCACGAGACGGATGGCTGGTCACGCCCATCGCTCACGGTGTTTCGCAATCGGTTGCTCGATGAAGTGAGCAGCGATGCGCGACCGCTCGCGAACCTGCTCGTGGAGGCGATCGATCGCGGTGTGCTCGACGCGTTGCCGCAGCAGTCGCTCACACCCGCGGCGTGGAGCGCGCGCAGTACGCCATTCGTCATGCGCTGGGTGGCCGACCGATTTCTGCAGCCGGAGGTGGCGCGCTGGGCCGTCGAAGCGTGGGGATACGCGCTCGGCTGCATCGACACGAGCCAGTTGACGGCCGCGGTCGACGCGCCGGAGCCCACTCCCATGGCGCCGTCGTGGGCCCTCGCCGATGTCGCGGGTGCGAACGCGGCGGCGCTCACGCCGCCCGGGTCCGCGGTGGCGCTGCCAGCGGGAAAGCGTGCGCTCACGTCGCCGCCATCCACCGGCGGGACCGCACCGTGGCGCGGAACGGCGGCGCCGACGCGTGTGCCGCCGGGCCGCACCGGTGCGCCTGGCACGCCGTACAGGCCGCCGTCACGCCTCGGGAGCGCGTCGAACAGCTGGGCGGTGCGCAACGCACCGCGCGTGGCGATCGGGACGGCCGCGATCGCGATGCTGAGCTACGTGTACATCTTCGTGAGCGCGGCCATGCGCGAGCCCACCACGCTCGCCGTTGCCGAGGCCCCCGCTGTCGCGCGTAGCGCGCCGTTGGAGGGGCAACCGGCGCCCGGCATGGGGAATGCCGCCTTCGGGGTACCCAGCGGCTCCAGCGAGCCGCCAGGGGCCAATACGGCCGAGATTCCCACTACGTACGGACCAGGCGACGGTCAAACCACCGGATCGGTGGACGCCGCGCAAGCCGGCGACGCGCTCGGCGCCTCCCGTGCCGCGCTCGCGGCGACGGCGGCGGCCCGCGGCATCGGCCTGGGCGGACAGGCTACGCGGGTCCCACTCACGGCCGGCTCCGGCACCGCGCCGTCCATCGCCATGACGCGTCTCCCGGCGGAAGGCGCGACGCCGACCGCGTTTCTCGAGCTCGCCGCGCGCTCGTCGGTGCGCACGAGCGACGCGGCCGACGTCGGCGCATCGTCCGCCACGCTCGCGTCCCCGTTGTCACCCGGCGTGCCGAGCATCACGCGCAACGCGTTGCCGCTCTCGGGTGACATTGCGTCGGCGCAGCGCGTGCGCGCCGCCACGCGACCGGTGCGCGAGCGCCCGTTGCTCGCGTCGCCGTTTGCAAACGGTTTGCCGAACACGTTGCCCACCAGCGAACCCACGCGGCGCGTTGCCGGGGACGTCTCGCGCGTGGCGACGGTGCCGGTGACGGATGGCGCACCGACGAGCGGCGGGGCGAACGCGCGTGACGAGGCGGCACCGGCGCGTGGCACCGCGCCGCGCGCGGCGAATACGGTGGCGACGCGCCTACCGGCCGCCGCCGCGCCGGCCGCGCCCGAACCGTCGAGTCGCACCGCGCCCACGCCGGGGCTCGATCAGCTCCGGTTGCGCAGCGGGCGCCGCATCACGGGTCGCGTCGAAGTGATTCGCACCACGAGCGTGGTGTTTCGTGACGCCGAAACGGGACTGCGCTACGAGTTCGCGAAGGATGATGTGAACGAGATCATCACCGAGTTCGGCAGCACGGTGCGCTTTCGCAGTGCGTCGAGCGTGGCGCGCGGCACCGATCGGCGCGGCGCGAGCGTGGCCGGTCGGTACGAGGTGACGTACGACGCCGCGCGCGTGAACGGCTCACCAGCCTGTCGTGATCTGTGGCGTGGGCCGTCGGGGCGCGATCTGGCCGTGGTGCAGCATCGCGCGGGCGACGACACGTTGAGCGTGTCGTTCGAGGGGGGGGACCGCTTTCCCTCAGTGCTCGACGCCGACGGCTTCTTCTCGAGCACCTTCCGCATCATGCCGGGCCAGGAGCAGCTGGCCACGGCGCTCACCACACGTCTCACCGGTCGCTTCGGTGAAGACGGAACGATCGCCCTGCAGGTGAACGTGATCGGCTACCGGCGTGTGCAGGGCACGCGCGGTGTGGCGTGTCACATCATCGTGGATGCGACGGGGCGGCGGGCGGGGTAATCGGCGACGACCTGCGACGTACCGACGGCAGTCCTGGCGAGGATGTTCCGGATGGACGAGCGACTGTGTGTGCGTCGAGCGTGGCGTGTAGGAACTGCAATGCACACCATCACCGACCACCTGTCGAGGATGCGTGGAGGCACGGTTGTGGCCGAAGATTCGTCGACGCCCATGCCCTCGTTCACCTTCCATCCGTCCATTGCATGACGACACGTCGCTACGGCGCGACGCTCTTGGCGCTCGCTGCGCTAACTGCCGCCTCGTCCTGCGCCTCCGCCACGGCTCCGGAGCGCAACCTCGACCTCGATGTTCGCTTGAGCGCAACCACGGTGCTTCCCGGCGAGGCGATTGTCGTGGACATCACGGCTCGAAACGCCGGCGCGTCGTCAATCGACATCGTCTTGCCGAACTGTCCGAGCAGCCTGTTCCACGTCATCGACCCGCGCGGGAGAGCGGTTGGACCGGCGTGTGGCGGCGATGGATCACGGCTGTCAGCCACGATCGCTCCGGGCGAGCAGTACGCGCTGCGAACGACGATTGGGGAGGCGACCCAATGGGGCGTCTTGCCACCTGGCGCGTACGTCGGCGTGGCGGCAGTCTTCCTCAGGTCCGGTGCTCGCCGGGAACAGCGCGTATCGTTTACGGTGACGGACGCACAAGGTCGCTGACCGAAGCCATACCCGTTGCGACGATGCCGCGGCGCACTGTCGCACGCGCGTAGAACCGTTGGCCACTCTCTTTCGCGATGCGACATGAGCAACCACAACCTGTGTGGGCGTCTCCTTGCTTGCCTGAGCTTGCCGCCGTTCCTCTGTACGTTCCTCGCGGGGGCCGCGGACGGCAGCAGCCGCGCGGTACATGCCGCCCAGCCGCGGCAAGGTGACCGTTCAGCGTTGCAGGTTCGATACGCCATCTCCTCGGTCCCCGTGTACGAGATTGGGGGACTCGAGGAGAATGGCGCAACGGAACTGAGCACGAACCAGGCGCGAATCAGCGGCGCCTTTCTGCCTTCGGGCGGCATCGCGATCGCCGACGTGACGCGCGTCCTCTTTGTTTCCGGAGACGGGCGCGTGTTGGGGAGCGTCGGTCGCGCTGGCGGTGGTCCGGGCGAGTTCCGGGAGATTGGCGCACTCTGCACCACTCGAGGCGATACCGTGGTCGTCACTGATGGCAACCAGAATCGTCTCACCGTGCTGGCGCCGCCTGGGCGCCTCGTGCGCGTTGTGCCGCACGACCTCAGCCGATCGATGCAGGAGCATGGCTGCTTCGCTGACGGTCGACTGCTGATCGCACGAGACGCTGACCGATCGAAGCCGATCTCCAGCCTCGCGCCGTTCGAAGTCGACCTGCTGGTCCGCACGACCAGAGCGTGGCCCGTGATGCGAACGGCTCAAATGCTCGATCTGGTCACACAGCCACGCGTCTCTCTGGTTACCGGCGGTACACGCGTGTACTTCGCCGATGGACAGCGCAGCGAAGTGCGCGTGATCCGCCGCGATGGGCAACCCATTCGCACGATTGCGATCGATGAACCGATACTCCCGATCAGCGCAGGTGATCGGGAGCGGGCGCTCGACAAGACGATTCCGCGCAATGTTCAGGGCGCCGCGCGTCGGGCAATCCTCTCGAGAGATCTGGCTCGGCCATCGCGACCCACCTGGCCCACGCTTGCTCGATTGCTTCCCGAGCGCAACGGCCGACTGTGGATTCAGCGCTATCGAAAGACGACCGAAACGTCTCCGTTTGCTGTCGACGAATGGATTGCCGTCGATTCAACGGGTCGAACGCAGGGCCGGCTGGTCCTGCCACCTCCCGTGCTCAGGGACAGACGGCCGACCGAACTGCTGGATATTCAGAACGACCGTGTGCTGATCAAGCGGGTCGATGACGACGGCGCCGTGCGCATCGCCGTGCACCGCCTCACGGCAGCGACCGCACCGAATCGCTGACCGCCGCCGTCCCCGCACTCGCCGGCGCGGCCACCCGCCCCGCAAACAGGAGCGTATCAAACGCCGCGATCTGCGTGGGACCGAAGCTCGAGATCGTCACGCTCGCCTTGGTGGCCGGATCATCGAGCACCAGGCGACCGTCTTCGTAGCGTGTGAGCACGAACGGCGTCGCCGGCCCGATGTTGGCGAGCCGCCGCTTGCGCGTGAGCGCGCGCAGCGAACCGCGAATGAAGCCGCCCGAGTTGGGCGGCAACGCGATCGCGACCTGCTGCGTCTCCGCATCGTGCACGAGAATGCCACCATCGGGCTGGTCGGTGAACGTCAGCGACCGCGACACCAGCACCGGCACGTTCTCCGGTTCCCCGAACGCACCGAAGCCGAAGAAGCGCGCCGAGATGGCGAGCGCGAAGGTGACCAGCACCAGCAGCCCCGCCATGTACAGCGCGGGCTTGGGCACACCGATGCCGGGCATCGCATCGCGACTCCCCGGTTCCGGCTCGAAATGAATGTTGCTCATGCGGAGAAGAAACGAGTGACCGTCAGGACCTTCACGACGGCTGCAACTGTGGCGTCACCGTGGCGCTTCGCGACGGCGCACCAGGCACCTCGATGCGCTCGCCGTCGGTGTCCGTGTCCGCGTCGGCCACGACCGCGTCGCGCAGGATGGCCGCCACTTCGTCGGCGTTGCGCAGGGCGCGCAGCACCGGCTTGGGCTGGTTGATCGAAAACACCTTGCAGTGCGGCCAGAGCGCGATATACGCGAGACGATTACCGGGCACGAGCGACAAGGCAATCTGTCCGCTGCCGTCGCGGAACCGACCCACCGCCGCATCGGCGATGCGCTTGAACGGCAGGTTGATCGACATGGGCAGCACCATCCCGATCTTGAGCACGATCCGCTTGCTCGTGATCGCGTACACGGTGGTGCGCGCAATCACGCGCGCCAGGAACTCCACCGTCCCCACCACGAGCACCGCCAAGCCGAGGCGAATGAGCAGCATGGGGAGGAAGGCATCCATTTCCACCGTGCCGATCGTGCGCACGAACCAGTAGCCGGTCACGATCGCGAAGTAGCCCACGATGAACCAGCGATGAAACACATGCCGCGCGAGCAACCCCGGTTCGGGGACGCCCTGCCACAGCAGGCGCTCGCCGGGCGGCAGCGCGTGCGCCACCCCCCGGATGAACACCGGGGGCGCGTCCTCCGCGCCCCCGGCCGACTCCTCGACGTCGTGCGCCTGCGTCATCAGATGAGCGGCTCCGCTCGCCCTTCCATCGCGTACAGGTGGCCACCGGCGTAGTAGGCCATGACCTTGTCCTCCTCGAGCAGCGTGATCACGTCATCGCGCTTGATCGTGGGCACGTTGCGGAACTGCGCCGCGGTGATCGCCTTCACGAGCAGCTTGTCGTTGCCCCACAGCCCGAAGTTGGGCCACTGCACATACCCCGCCGGCAAGAGACGCCGCTCCTCGGAGCCCGCCAACTGCACCTCGTAGTAGCGCACCTGCGGCTCCGACCGATCGACCCACACGTCCACCACGATCCCGGCCACCGCCTTGTCGGCCGCGATCACGGGCAGCCCACGCGGATCGGGATCGTTGCTCGCGATCGTGTAGCCAGGCGCCGTGCGCATCGGCACGATCTTGGGCTTGCCATGCACCGTGAGATCGGGCGTGTCGGAGCGCATCGCCCACGCGGCCGGACCCACGCCGTCGATCATGGGATTGCCCGTGGGAATGATCGGCGATCCGTTGTAGTGATCGGCCGGCACGGCC